>JABWBV010000744.1 GCA_013359445.1 Anaerolineales bacterium
GGCGACCGCGCCACCCTCACCCTCGACGATACCGCCCTCATCGCTGGCGATCAGGCCCTCTTCCGCATCTGGGCCACCGATGGCATCCATACCACCAGCGATACCTCCAACACCCCCTTCATCGTCCCGAACCACCTCCCTACCGCAGAAATTCTCGAACCTACCACCTGGATGACCCTCACTGCCAGTCAAACCTTGGGGTTGGTTGGGCAGGCTTATGATCTTGACTCCAGCCCCCTGGCGGAAAACCAACTCACCTGGCTCTCCGATCTTGAAGGAGTGCTGGGCACTGGCCCTCAACTCAGTCTGACGGGTTTAATCACAGGCGTACATCACATTACCTTTCAAGTGGATGATGGCACCGACCTTGTGACCGACACAGTGAAAGTCAGTATTGTGGACGACCCCACCCAACTCCCCTATCCTGAGAACACCCTCCTCGCGGCCCCCGACCCGTTAATTTTTCATTCCACAGGCGGAGCCAAATCCCAAACCGTTTCCATCCTGAATCTGAACCCCTTCCAAACGCTGACCTGGGAGGCAAGCGCGAATGCCCCCTGGCTTACGCTCAACGCAAACACAGGCCCCACACCTGCTGATCTGTTGGTTACATTCATCCCAACCGCCCTTTTCCCCGGCACATATCAGGCTTCCATCACCCTCACCAGTCCCCAACTCCCGGATGTAAGCGTAGTTATTCCTGTTTGGGTTTCCCTGGAACCTTATCAACTCTATCTGCCTGCCATACAAAGGTGATTTTCAAAATATGCATCGAAACATAAAACTTCCCAAACGGATTTATTTCATCCTCTTCATCCTACTCGCTTCTTGCGAGCTATTCTCAAGAGCAACGCCCCTTACCCCAGCCGTTACCCCCCAACCCGCTTCCCTAATCCCCACCTCCGCAAGCGGCGGAATAGCCGGTTTCCGCGACCAACTAGCCGTGGCAGATCAGTTTTTTCTCACCCTATCCG
Organism: Anaerolineales bacterium; assembly: GCA_013359445.1. Lineage (GTDB taxonomy): Bacteria > Chloroflexota > Anaerolineae > Anaerolineales > JABWBV01 > JABWBV01. Next base: position 975 of record JABWBV010000744.1, read on the forward strand.
CCATACCCGCTCCCCCGAACGGTCAGACCTACCAGGGCTGGTTACTCGGCGGTGATGGCACAACACTTAGCACCGGGATCATCTCCCTTGCCCCAGACGGGAGTGCGGCCCTCACCTGGAACTCGCCTACCAGCGAAAACCTGTTGAACCGTTACGCACAGTTCCAAATCACACTGGAACCTGTCATGGGTAGCGTCACACCGACAGGGAAAGTGGTCTATTCCGGAGGGCTGGAGGGCGTAGCATTGGAAAACGCACGGCGATTGTTTGTCAAAAACGACAGCGAACCGGCCACCCCGCTCGATACCGCCTTTGCTAATGGTCTGCGCGCGGAGACCGATCTGGCTGTCCAACATGTGATAAATGCCGTCAACGCCGCCGCCATCGGGTCCTTGGACGAAATGCGCGCGCATCTGGAGCATGTGATCAACATCCTCGAAGGAGCCAGCGGCCCACATTTTGGCGACCATGATGGACACGGGATTGCAGAGAACCCCGGCGATGGATTTGGTGTGATCGGGTACGCTGGACAAATGGCCAGTCTGCTTCCAGAAGACGCGGCGATTGTCGAGATTAATGCCAGCATCCAGACCCAAGGCGCATTGATCCAGGAAAAATGCCTGGAAATTCTCAAAATTGAGGACATAGCCGGAGCCAGTGTTCCACTGAGCGAATTGCAAACCTTGATCGATCCATTCAAAACCAATTTAGTGGATAGGCTTTATCTGGCCGCCCAAAAGACCATCCAATTTGAGATCGTGACCGTCGAGTGATATGTCCAGATTTCGCGCCAGCCTCCGCTACAAAATCGGTGCCTTGATGCTTTTGCTCAGTCTGGGGCCATTGCTTGCCGTTAATTTGATCGTGCTAACCGCCACGCTCGCCAACCTAAGCAATTTTTCCGCGCGGCTGGCAGAAACGGAAAACACCTTACGCTCGGACGTGGTCGGGCACAATCTGGCCGGAGCCGCCGGGGATACTGCAGTAGTGATTGACAGCTACCTGCTCGAACGGATCACTGATATCCGGCGCTGGAGCGAAGAGAGTGCCATTATCGAAGCCGCGCGGGAGGGCATGGCCGCAGTTCAGCAAAAGGGACTGGCTGGCCTTGAACCTGAGGAGGTGAAAGCCCAACTTCAAGGCAGTTTGTTTATTCCCATTTCTCAGGAGACTTTCTCACCTGCACTGTCCTTCTTATTCCGCCAGACCGAACGGCCCGAAACGCCCTTCGTCGAAATTCTCGTGACGGAAGCAAACGGCATCAACGTGCTCGCCACTCGGCCCGTTGCGGACATCATGCATACTGATGCGAACTGGTGGCAGGCCGCGCGTCAGCAAAGTGTCGCGGGTATCGGCGTGACCGACCTCTGCCTTGACGAGGGAACCGCCGCCCCGGTCATTGGGCTGGCGCTCCCCATCGTAGACCCCGACACCAAAGAAGTCCTGGGCGTGATCCGTGCCCTGATCCGCCTGACGGAACTCCAACACCGCCTGTCCCAAAAGGCTACCAGCGTGGGGGCCAGCCTCCGCGTGTTCGCCCCAAATGGACAGGTGCTTGCTGATACGGCCTCGAACCACAGCCCGGACATCATTCTTAATGAGGCAGAGAATGTCCTCTTGCAAAATTACGCCCCGGTGCGCAAAGTTCAGGAGGCAAGACCGGGTGTGGAGGGCGCCGACTTTATGGTCGTGGACCACGCGCACGGGCG
>JABWBV010000745.1 GCA_013359445.1 Anaerolineales bacterium
CAAACGAATGGGTTCCATGCCTTGTATTTTGCTCGGCTTTTATGTTTCTGACAATGTTAAAGTTCATTCTGTTCAGGCTTTCATGCCTGAGCAGTTACAATGAACCTTACAAAACCGGAATCAACATTGGTCAGTGCTTCGGATAATAAGGTTTTCATCGCTACGGAAGAGTCCCCTCATGAATTTAATAGTAACATCGCAAACGCCAAGGAAACGACAACAAACGAAGACACTTTCGCAAAAAATGAGCTACAAATTCAAGAAGCAAATGGAACTCCACTGTGGGCAAAGAACTTCCGTTTCGAGCAAAACCAACTCATGATCGACACCTGCTTTGACAAACCGGATGACGGAGATTGGATAGTCTGGGAGGCCTCATTAAACCTCGGCGAAAAAGTGATCCCACATGCCGGAACAATTCCAATCACTCAATTTGAAACTTCAAGCCAAAAAGAACAACGGTGCGATACGATCTATTTTGAGAACGTTGATGCCGGTATAGATTTTTCAAATGCCGAATTCATTATCGAAAGGATTCTCGCATCCCCACGGGAGGGAGAGGAATGTACCGCCGCGTATCTTGCAAAATACCAGAAAGCATTAGAGGCCCAGGATATCGAGATCACTGTTGCGTGTTTTGTAGAAGAACTTGAAGGGGGTGGCGGCATGTCAGGGGTTCGAGTAGCAAGCAAACCAGACTCAATGAGGCTGGAAGAAGCGGAGGCTATCATCAATGGCGTCCTGCTCTTAGATGTATATGGTCTCCGTGGCCCCTGGGTTTTTCCCTTACATTTGGAAAAATAACCAACGAAAAACAAACCATAGCCTCCCACCCCAAAAGTCTCGCCCAAAGATGTGCGAGACTTTTTTTGATCTACGGAAAATTTCCCGCACCTCCCCACAATTTGCCAGATTCTTTTCCACCCTGCTATAATCAACGCGACCCACACGGTGAAACTTCGTTAATTCCCTTCACTGCCAAAGGGCAATCCTAACCATTCGGATCAGTTATGACCTCCACCCCTCCCCCACCCAAATCCCCCACCCACACCCCGCTTTTTCACGCCCTCAGCGTTGAAGAAACCCTCCAAACCCTCCAAACCTCTGCCGAAAAAGGGCTAACCTCTGCCGAAGCCAACCACCGTCTGGAAACCCTCGGGCTTAACCAACTCGCCGAAGCCCCCCCTACCACCCTCTGGCAATTGCTTTGGGCACAGATCAACTCCTTCGTGATCTGGCTCCTGCTTGTCGCCGTCCTCATCTCCGCCATCGTCGGCGAATGGCCCGAAGCCATCGCCATTTTACTCATCGTCATCCTCAACGCCATCCTCGGCATCGTGCAAGAACGTCGCGCCGAACAAGCCCTCGCCGCCCTCCGGCAAATGGCCTCCCCCGACGCCGTCGTCATCCGCGACGGACGCCGCCAAACCGTCCCCGCGCGGGAAGTGGTCCCCGGAGATCTGGTCATGCTCGAAGCGGGCAACTACGTCCCAGCCGACCTTCGCCTCGTCGAAAGCATCAACCTCCGCGTCGAAGAAGCCGCCCTCACCGGCGAATCCCTCCCCGCCAACAAAGACACCATCCGCGCCCTGCAAGCCGACATCCCCCTCGGCGACCGGCGCAACTCCGCCTTCATGGGCACCGTCGTTTCCTACGGCCGCGGCAAAGGGATCATCGCCAACACGGGCATGGGCACAGAAATTGGCCGCATCGCCACCATGTTGCAAGCCGTCGAACAAGAAGAAACCCCCCTCCAAAAACGGCTAGACGAATTAGGCAAAACGTTGGGGTACGCCGCCCTCATCCTGTGCGGCATCGTTTTTGTCCTCGGCTGGTGGCGCGGGGAAGACCCCCTCACCATGTTCCTCGTCGCGGTCAGCCTCGCCATTGCCGCCGTCCCCGAAGGCCTCCCCGCCGTCGTCACCATCGCCCTGGCCCTAGGCATGCGAGAAATGGTCAAACGCAACGCCCTCATCCGCCGCCTGTCCTCCGTCGAAACCCTCGGCTCCGCCACCGTCATCTGCTCCGACAAAACCGGCACCCTCACCCAAAACGCCATGACCGTCACCCGCCTCTGGGTGGACAAACAAGTCTTTGAAATCACCGGCACCGGCTACACCCCCAAAGGCGAATTCCGCGCCAATGGCGAGCAAGTGCGAATGCGAAATTACCCCGGCGCGCTCACCGCCCTCTGGATCGGGGCCCTCAACAACGACGCCAGCCTGGAATTTGACGAAAACGATCAAAACCCCGAAGTGCGCGTGGTCGGCGATCCCACCGAAGCCGCCCTCCTCGTCGCCGCCGCCAAAGCCGGGTCTCTCCAACAAGCCCTCACCCACTCCTACCCCCGCGTCCAAGAAATCCCCTTCGACTCCGCCCGCAAACGCATGGTCACCTTCCACGAAGTGCGCGAACCTCGAACCGAAGATATTTCCCCCTTTACCGAAGCACACAAAAAACACGAAGTCCATGTCGCCATCCTCAAAGGTGCCCCAGACATGATCCTCGAACTCTGCACCCGGTACCAGGGCATGGACGATAACCCGCACCCCCGCACCCCCGAAATCCGGGCAACCATCCTCGCTGCCAACGACACCATGACCCGCGAAGCCCTCCGCGTCCTTGGCCTGGCCTACCGCGTAACCGATGGCCTGCCAGATGACCTCTCCCCGGAAAATG
>JABWBV010000746.1 GCA_013359445.1 Anaerolineales bacterium
AACGCGGAACGCCAGAAAAAACATCGCCCCACCCAATGCCATGAGCGCTGTCATTTCGATGGCGCTGGAAACCCGCATCTTTGCAGGCTGGTGTAGTAAATAAATTCCCGCGGCGACGGGGAGCATCAGCACGAGCGGGTACGCGCTAATTTTGGAGGCCAGGGCCATGCCCGAAAACAAGCCAAAGAGGAGCGAAGGGAGAAAGGCCGGGTGGCGGGGGAGGGCGAGGAGGGATTGGAGGTTGGTTGGTTGGTTGGTTTGCGGGTTTGCTGATTGGGCAATGACCACCGCAAAATAAAGCGAGAGCCAGATGAAAAAGTTGGCGTAAATATCTACGGTGAAGAAGTGGGAGAGCTGGATTTGGAGGACGGCAAAGGCCGAAAAAGCCGCCGCGAGCAGACCCACCTTTCGATTAAACAAGCGACTGGCAATCAGGTAGAGAACCCATACCGTCATCAGATCGAAGAAGCCGGACAACGGACGTCCCACCGCGGCAAAATTGGCGTACCCACTGTTGCCCGTCCACTCCATCACGTAGCGCAGGAGAAAGATCGGTAGCGTGCCATACACAAAAAAATCGTGCCCCCGATTCATCGGATTCAGCGTGGAGGTAGCCGTGTTGAAATATTCCCCCAAACTTTGGACGGGTTGGATGTCATTCTCCACAAACCCCAAAAAGCGTTCGTCGGGATGCACATACTGAAACTCATCCCAATCCACCCCGCGAAAACGCAAATACGCACCAACCACCAAAATGAGGAGGAGCAGGAGTTTGTATATCCAGGTGGAATCTTGGGGGCCTTTCGCAGGAGGTTCTACCTCGCGCGGGGTTTCACGCGGGGGTTCTTCGAACAATTCGGGGGTGTCAGAAGGGGTATCAGGAGATAGATCGGGGGGAGGTGTTTGCATAGGGGAATCAGTAGTCAGTAGTCAGTGTTCAGTAGTCAGTGATCAGTAGTCAGCAATTAGTGGTCAGTAGCCACTGATCACTGATTTCCGGGTACAAAATAAATCCAAAAATCTTTCGTTTCGACTTTTGAGTCGTACATTGTGAGCAGGCCGCCAGGGTACATAACCTGCAAGGCCTGAAGCGAATCAATTCCCTGCGGATGGAGCAGGAACAGTTTGGGGCCAGCGTATCCCTCACTGTTAATCAGCATGAGTTCGGGAATCACGCCAAAGTCGCGCTCCGGGTGCCCGGCGATCATACTCGCCAGACGAGTGTCTACCCAGTGTGGATAGCCGACAATCCACACCCCCTCCGGTTCACCGAGGCCCGAATCGAGATAGCCTTTGATCACCGCCCCCAACTCCGACGTATTCCACGACGAAAACTGGTAGGAGCGGAAGTATTGGTTAAAGACGAGGTCGTAATTCTGCCGGGCGGCGAGGGCAAACAGGATCAGCGTAAGCCCCCAGGCCACGCGGGTGCCGGTTTTGCCGTGTAAGCCTTTTTCCAACCCGCGCATCAACCCATCTAACGCCAGGGCCAGCACCAAAAAGACGGGGATATACGCCCCGCCTGGGCGGTTGAGGGCCGGGTTTTCGCCGGGGAAGGCCAACGAGAGGATCGAGGGCATCATCAGGATCGGGATCGAAATCAACAGGAAAAGGTCCAGCCAATCGCGTTTTAAGACGTACCGCACCAGAAGCAGAACCACGCCCAGGTGGAACAACGCCGCCGAAACAAAGTCCAACGCCGGACGATGGGTGACCGAGTGGGGCCAGGTTTCGCCATCATCCCACCCAAACATCGCCAGCCCGCGTCCCAAGTTTTTCATAAAAATTTTACTCACCGGCTCAGGTAGGGGATTTTCCACGCCGGAGATACGCGTCACAAAACGGTACGAAAACGCCGTGCGCTGTTCGGGCGATTCCGTGATGTAGCGGATGAGCGGTAAAAAGACGATGACAGACAAAATGACCGCGCTGGAAAAACCCGTCCAAAACCAGGGCTTTTGCAAAGCAGAAAAATGATGGAGCACATACAACCCGGCGGCGATCACCACCAGCACAGGCACGGCACGAAATGAACTGTACCCGTGCAGGCCCAGGCCCATAAAAATCCCGGCGAGGATGAAGTCATTCCGGCTTTGGCGACGCATCCCGCGGATGAGATAATACATCGTTGGCGCGGCAAAAAGCGGATATAAAGCAAAACGCAAGGCAATGCGAGAAATGACATTGGGCCAGTAGGCAATGCCTGTAAACGCCATCGCCAACAAGCCCACCCGCCGATTAGCAATTTCCTCGCCCAGTTTATAAATGTAATACAGCGTCACCATCCCGGCAATCACCGTCCCCAGTTTCAGGCTCATAAACGAAATGCCGGTATCAAAAATCAAGGCCATAGCCGCCGTCAAATAAAATTGAAACGGCTCCCGCCCGGTATTGCGCGGGAAAAAGATGCTGTATTGCCCGTTCAGCACATCTTGCACATCTAACAATTTTTCGGCGTGATCGCTAATCATTTCCGGGGGCACGCTATCCAGCCGGTAAAAACGGAAAAAGGCCGAAATCAGAATAGCCCCAACCACTAACACCAACCAGGGAGAAATCTGCACCTCGATACGCGGCGCGGCCAACCACGTCTGAACGCGCGCCCCCCATTGGCTCAGGCCCGAACTTTGGGCGCGGGTGGGCATCCACAGCCCGCCCACCCAACACCCCACGGCCCCC
>JABWBV010000119.1 GCA_013359445.1 Anaerolineales bacterium
GCAAACGAATGGGTTCCATGCCTTGTATTTTGCTCGGCTTTTATGTTTCTGACAATGTTAAAGTTCATTCTGTTCAGGCTTTCATGCCTGAGCAGTTACTCTAAAGGTAGTGATGTCATATCAGCATGAGTATAAAACCTTAAATGGAACGCTTGTTGCATTAAAACGACAAAAAAGACTGGATGAGCCTTACCGATCTGATTTATTGCATCATTTTGCAAGTCACTCAGGGCGGATTGGATTACCTGATTTTGTAGCGCCAATCGAATAAAAGACACTTCTCCGAGAGTCTCTTTCAAGGCACTATGATCGCAAAAATCCTCCCCACCCACCGCCTCACCACCCTCGAACAACTCGAAGCCCTCTACGACGCCCCCCTCACCCGCTCCCTGTTCAAAGAAATTGACCACATCTCCGATCACTACCGCGCCTTCATCGAAAAATCGCCTTTTGTCGTCGTCGCCACGAGCGGGCCGGAGGGGTTGGACTGCTCGCCGCGCGGCGACCCGCCGGGGTTTGTCCGCGTCGTGGACGAAAAAACGGTGCTGATCCCCGACCGCCGCGGAAACAACCGCCTGGACACGTTGCACAACCTCCTCCGCGATCCGCGCATCTCCCTGCTCTTCCTCATCCCCGGGGTAAACGAAACCCTCCGCATCAATGGCCGCGCCGAACTCGTCACTGACCCCGACCTGTGCGCGTCGTTCACCATGCAGGGAAAAGCGCCCAAGTGCGTGATCGTCGTCACGGCGGAACGGGTGTATTTCCAATGTTCCAAAGCGTTGGTGCGCTCGCGGTTGTGGGATGCGGACGCACAAATTTCTCGCGCAGAACTGCCCAGCACCGGGGAAATTCTCGAAGCGCTGTGCACGGAGCCTTTTGATGGCAAAGCGTATGATGCAGGGTACACCGAACATATGAAAAAGACCATTTATTAGGAAACCGATGCCCCCCACCACCCCCTTCCCCACCGGCTGGATGTCTTTCGACCTCGGCCCGTACCGCCCCTGTGACGGGACGTATTGCTTTTACGAATACGAAACCCTCCCCCCGCTCGAAGAAACCTTCCGCGGCGAATTCCAATGGCTTCTTAACCCGCAAACCGGCCCCGATGACCGCCTCCGCGCCATCATGGACATTCACAAGCAAGTCCCCTCCGGCAAAATCGAAGAAAAACTTCACCGCCTGCTCGCAGAAGCCCCAACGCTCGGCCTGACTCTACCCGATTCATTCGTCCGCTTTATGGGCAGTCCCGCCCTGCACGACGAAATCCCCTCCTGCACCGCCTGCTACTTTGACTTGCCCGAAAAAATCGTCAAAAGTCCGGTGGGCGACGGGTATATCATCCGCTTTCTGAACGACCAGCAAGATGTCCTGCTCTGGTATCTGTACCTGACCCCGGACGGTGATCACTTCGTCTTCGTCTCCAACATTTTCTTCGACGACGCCGACCTGTCCGAAGTCCCGGAAGAACGCATCCTCGGGGCCCTGGCCTACTGCGCGCCCGACTTTGAAACCTTCCTCTACCGTTATTGGCTGGAAAACACCATCTGGTTTTCTGTAAACGAACAAAGCGGCAAACTGACGGACACGCAGAAAAAGTACCTCAGCCACTACGGCGATATTACCAATACATAACATGCGGTATCGAAACTGGCCCACAAGCCCAGAAAGCCTGTAACACGTTCCACGTAAGATTACATCAATGGTACAGTTTGCCAAAATTTTCGGCTTACCTCCCGACTGCACCGTACCTTTTTAATGACCGAAACCGAGTTTGTCCGAAAACTCGGTTTTTCTTTATAGAAACGAGATGGGGGGATATGATATGATCGCCCTCCAGAAAACCATCACCTTATACAAACAATATTATGAAAAAACTCTCCCTATTCCTCCTCCTGATTCTGATCCTGACCCTCACCGCCTGCGCCCGCCGCACCGCTGGCCCCCTCGCGGAAGACGCCCCCCCCGATAATGTGCCCAGCATCGTCGGCGAATACGCCATCAACGGCTTCGACCCCGATGGCAATGAATACGGCGGACGCCTCAACGTCATCCTGCAAGACAATGGCGAATACCTCCTGCAATGGATCATCTCCGACAGCCTGCAAGAAGGCACCGGCACCCTCACGGGCAACCAACTCACCGTCACCTGGCGCACCGTCGAAGGTTTTCTCGTTGAACTCACCGGCACCGCCACCTACACCGTCACCGTCAAAGGCGAACTTTACGGCTACAAATTCATCGATGGAAAGGATGGCGAAGGCACCGAAGCCGCCTACCCCAATTCCGGCGACAATATGAGCAAGTAAACGATTCAGCGATTCAACGATTCAACGATTCAACAATACGGCGAGTCAATTTAACAAACCAACAACCGATCAACCAATCCACCAATCACCCGCCCTCCCCCATGAAACTCCTCCTCACCGGCTTTGAACCCTTCGGGCAAAACTCCGCGAACCCGACTCAACACCTCGTCGAAACCCTGGCCGCGCGGCCCCCGTCCCCCGGCGTGAAACTGATCGCCCGCGTCCTCCCGGTGGAATACGTCAACGCCGAACAACAACTCCAGGCCCTGATCCACGCCCACCGCCCGGACGTGATCCTCTCCCTCGGCCTTGCGGAAAGCCGTGCGAAAATCTCCCTCGAACGCGTCGCCCTCAACCTGGACGACGCCTCCCTCCCCGACAACGCGGGCGAACTCCGCCAGGGCACCCCGATCTGCCCGGAGGCGCCCGCCGCGTACTTTTCCACGCTCCCGCTCGACTCGCTCAAAATCGCGCTGGAAAACGCCGAAATTCCCGTCCACATCTCCAACCATGCAGGCGCGTACCTGTGCAACCACATTTTTTATGTCGCCCGCCACGAGGTCGAATCGCTCGGCATCCCCTGCGGTTTTGTTCACATGCCCCAGGCCAAAGAATTCGCCCCCGCAAACGAAAATGCCCTGCCCCTGGATACGCTCCTGCGCGCGGTAGAAATCTGTATTCAAACGTTATCCGACTAGCCCCTTGTGGGCGTGTTCGTCCATCTCATGCCCAAACCCCGCCTCATCGGCACCCTGTCCGAAAAATCCCTCCACGCGGCCCTCAAAGCCTACCTCACTCAACCCGGCGACCTGATCGAAACGAGCCTGGACGGGTACGTGATTGACATTTTGCGCGGGGAGCAGATCATTGAAGTGCAAACGGGCAACTTCTCGGCGATGAAGCGCAAGCTCGGCAAGCTGTTGGGGGCGGGGCACCCTGTCCGGGTCATGTATCCCCTCCCGGTCGGGAAATGGATCGTGCGCCAGACGGGGAACGGCGAGTTGATCGGGCGGCGCAAATCGCCCACCCAACGCCGCCCCGTCGAGGTCTTTCGCCAGCTCGTTTACATCCCCCACATCCTCCCCCATCCCAACTTCACCCTCGAAATTCTCCTCACCCACCAGGAAGAAATCTGGCGGGATGATGGGCAGGGCAGTTGGCGGCGCAAAGGCTGGAGCTTGTACGACCACCGCCTGCTGGAAGTCGTTGGAAAGGTCACGCTCGCCACCCCCGAAGATTTCCTCGCTCTGCTCCCCGAAAATTTACCGAACCCTTTCACCAACCGCCACCTCGCCACCGCCTTAAAAATCACCCCCGGCCTCGCGGGAAAAATGACCTACACGCTGAGGGGGGCAGGGTGGTTGGCGGAGGCAGGGAAAAAGGGGCGGGCGGGGTTGTTTGAAAGGTAGATAAGGTAAATAGAGTAGATAGGGTAAAGAATGTAAATACCCTCCTCCCTATCTACCCTATCTACCATATTTACCATCTTTACCTTATCTACCCTCTTTCCCCCCATGCCCGCATTCTTCCTCGTTTTCATCCGCTTTTACCGTGCCATTCGCGATGGGTTGAAAGAACCCGAATTCCGTGCTTTGTTTATGACCGTGTTGGTGGTCTTGGGAACTGGCACGGTGTACTACCATCAGGCGGAAGGGTGGAGTTGGGTGGACGCGCTGTACTTCACGGTCGTGACGCTGACCACGATTGGCTATGGCGACCTGCATCCGACGACACCTGCCAGCAAAATTTTTACGATCTTTTTTATCTTTGTCGGATTGGGAATTATTTCGACGTTTATCGTGTTGTTGGCTGAACGGACAACCAAAGCCACTAAAAACGGTAAAAAAACTGAACAGTAAAATGTCAACCGTTTGTCAACTGAATATCAAGCAGGGTGTTTGAATTTAGGTAAGAATAGGGTACAGTAAGTATGTAGACTCATGGAGGTGCCCTATGTTTACGTCAAAAAGACGGCTGTTGTTTGTTCTGCTGTTGGTCTGCTGTTGGATTTTGGGGCTAATTTCTTGTAAAGCTCAGCCCAAATCCGATCCATCTGCCATAAGTGTTCCCGCACCGGTAGAGATTGATCTCGAAGATTTTCTGGCGCAAAGTATGGAAGGGAAAAATTACCTGCCAGAAATCTCTTTCGCCCCCACAGATGCTCAATATTTTGACCTCGTTGACCAAACCTTCGCTTTGAACAGTGCAGAAATATCTCTGCTAGAGAAGAATGGGTTTGTGGTGAGCGACCGCCTGGCTTTCGACCAGTTCATGCGGGCGTATGCCTATATGTATTGGAAAGATTTACCGATTTTGATCACCACCGACTCTATGCTTCACGCGGTTCATCAGACCTACGACCAACTTCTGATGGAGACGGAAGTCAAAATTTTGACGCCCAAACTCATCACTTTGCTACGTCAAACGCGGGCACAAATTCGAATAGCGAGTCAGGTCAACTCCGACCCTGCCCTGGCGGCACTTTACAACGATTTGGATATTTATCTTTCGGTTCCCTTAAATATGCTTACCAATGAACCTTTAGAAAATTCCACCGCAATAGAAATTGCAAGGATAGCGCGGGCTGGGGCAGAGACCGGTAATATTTCTTTGTTTGGAGGACAGCGGCAAATTGATTTCACCCTGTTTAAACCGCGAGGGCACTACACGCGGAGTGGGGAGTTAGCGCATTACTTCCAGGCCATGAGTTGGCTGGCTCACATTGATTTTCGTTTCGTAGCTTATGACGGATATGGAAATGCCCAATTTCAAAAAGAACATCTTGCCGCCGCACTCATTTTGCGCGAGGCGATGCAAACTTCAGGGCAACGGGCCACTTGGGAAGAAATCGAACAAATCTTGGCTTTTCTCATCGGCAATAGCGACAATACCACTTTGCCCGATTTGGACAGATTCATCGTGGTTGCAAATATCTCTTCGGGAAGCGAGGTGCTGGGGTTGTCCGATCCCAGCAACCTGTTAAAACTCCTGACTTCTGGAGATTATGGGCAACAACACATCACCAATCAACTACTTCTCGTTGCCCCAGATAACCCGGAACCGATTTCGCGCCCGGTAAGTTTTCAACTTTTCGGACAGCGCTTTGTATTGGATTCCTACTTGATGGGGAATTTGGTATTTGACCAGTTGCTGGTCAATGGGGAGAAAGTGTATCGCGCCAATCCCAATCCGCTAGATGTCATGTACGCGTTGGGAAATGATCGTGCCGCAACACACCTCACCCCTGAGTTGGAACAATATGGCTATCAAGGGAACCTGGAAGCACAGCATGAAATGGTCAACAACCTGCCTGAGATCATGTGGGAGAGCAGTGTCTATAATCGCTGGCTTGGCTTTTTGCGTGCCTTAAACGACAATACCACCCAAACGAATTATCCGCAGGCGATGCAAACCACAGCCTGGGCCGATAAAATGCTCCACACCCAACTTGCCTCGTGGGCACAACTTCGCCACGATAATATCCTGTATGCCAAACAATCTGTAACCGAAATGGTCACTTGTGAATATCCAGCCGGGTATGTAGAGCCTTATCCAGGTTTCTACGCGGCGCTCAAGGCGTATGCCCAGGCAGGCTGGGATTTATTCGACAAACTTCCGAAAGCCTCCCTTTCGCCAGAAGCCAACGAAATCAGTTGGCAGGCCATCGCATATTTTAGCCATCTGGGAGCAGTTGCAGAACGTTTGCAGACCATGGCCGAAAAAGAACTTCGCCTGGAACCCTTCGATGAAGCCGAAGAGTTGTTTTTGCGAAGTGTCGTCATCCGAAAACTAACTTTAGATGAAGAGGCCCTGGGTTGTACCCCCACATACATAGAAGAATGGAACGGTTGGTATTCTGATTTATTCCCATGGGAAGACGATAACCCTGCCTTAATCGCCGACATTCACACCAACCCCAATCAAGACCCGCCCCTTGGCCCCCCTGATGTTTACCATGTCGCGACTGGCCCGGTCGCAACGGCGCTTTTCATCGTCAATACAGACGAAGGGCAAACGCTTTATGTCGGCCCTACCTTTACCTACTTCGAGGCCGTCGAAATCGGCTTTCCCCCTGTCCGTCTCACCGATGAAGATTGGAACTTGCGTCTGGAAAATACACCCTATCCACTTGCGCCAACCTGGGTGACCTCATTTCGTCTAACGATTACGGAACCCCCGCTGTATTTTCAACTGCCTTTTTACCCGGAAGAAAATCCATAGACTTTACTTTGACATCCGCGCGCCGATATGCCATAATCAGACGCTATGAACCCCACTGACCGCGCGGAAGAACTCAATATTTTAGTGCGTGCGCGCTATCCCATCCTGTACATTCTCTCCTGGGAAGAGCGTCGCATCGAAAAGATTCTCGGCACGGTCGCCGAAGATCGCCGCAAAAAACTCTACGGCTGGACGATTACCGATGGCCTGACCCGGCTCGATGGGTACGATGTAACCCCGTTCGACTCCGCCACCCGCAGTCCGATCCGTGCCCTGGAAGCCATCGCATCCTCCAACGAATCCGCACTCTTCGTCCTCAAAGACTTCCACCCCTACCTGGATGACCAGCAACCCGTCGCCGAGCACCCCGTCATCGTCCGCAAACTGCGCGACCTCGCCACCCAGCTAAAAAACAGCCGCAAAAGCCTGATCATCCTCAGCCCCCTGCTCCGTGTCCCCCCCGAACTCGAAAAAGACATCACCGTCCTCGACTACGCCCTCCCCACCGAGGAGGAACTACGCGAATCCCTCACCCGTGTCCTGCGCTCCGCGAACGAAATCAGCGGCAAAAAGGTCAACCTTGACGACGAAACGCGCGAAAAAGTCCTCCACGCCGCGCAAGGCCTCACCTGCACCGAAGCGGAAAACGTCTTCGCCAAATCGTTGGTAATGACCGGCGGCCTTGATGTCCCCATCATCATTGCCGAAAAGAAACAAATCATCCGCCGCTCCCAACTCCTCGAATACTTCCCCGCCGAAGAAGACCTGTCCAAAGTCGGCGGGATGGCCCTGCTCAAGGAATGGCTCGCCAAACGCAACCTCGCCTTCAGCGAACGCGCCCGCAAATTTGGCCTGCCCGAACCGAAAGGCTTGCTCCTGCTCGGCGTGCAGGGTGCGGGCAAAAGCCTGGTTGCCAAAGCCGTCGCCAGCGAGTGGAAATTGCCCCTGCTTCGTCTCGACCTGGGGCGCATGTTTAGCCAGTTTGTGGGATCGTCGGAGCAAAATATGCGGACGGTGTTGCGATTGGCAGAGTCGGTGTCACCCACCGTGCTCTGGCTGGACGAATTGGAAAAAGGCCTCGCCGGGGTTGCCAGTTCCCACCTCTCCGACGCGGGGACGGCGGCACGCGTGTTTGGCAGTTTCCTCACCTGGATGCAAGAAAAAACCGACCCCGTCTTCGTCCTCGCCACCGCCAACGACATCTCCATCCTCCCCCCCGAAGCCCTCCGCAAAGGCCGGTTCGACGAAATCTTCTTCATTGACCTCCCCACCCTGGAGGAGCGCCGTGAAATCTTCGCCATCCACCTCGCCAAACGCGGGCGCGAGGCCCTGAACTTTGACCTGAACCGCCTCGCTTTGGAAAGTGGGGGGTTTTCCGGCGCAGAGATCGAACAAGCGATCATCTCCGCCCTGTACGACGCCTTTGAAACCAACCGCGACCTCAACAACGAAGACCTGCTCCGCAACCTGTCCGCCACGATGCCCCTGTCGCAAACGATGGAGCGGCAGGTCAGCGCGCTCCGCTCGTGGGCACAGACCCACGCCCGCCCCGCCTCCCGCCCAGAAGTGGCATATGCCATGCCGGAGTTGGGGCTGAGGCGGATGGAACTTTAGCCCATGTTCTCCCTCCTCCACGTCCCCCACGGTTTCATTCGGCGTCACCTGTCCCGGCTCGAACGTGGTTTGACCGCGCTTGGACTGGCCGGGTTGATGTATGTTTTGAACACCAGTCTGCCGGTCTTTCCTCCTTTTTGGGATGGCGTTATTGTGGCAACAGTGTTTCTCACGACCCTGGTTTCGCCGTTTGCGGGCTTTTCGCTGGCGGTGCTGGCCGCGTTTTACCCCCTTTCGACCATTTCGCTCTATCTGGCGGTCATATTCCTGGCGATTGCGATTTTGGCCGCCCGCCCGCTCACCCAAAATCTGGGGGCAACAGTGCTGGTAATGTCCGCCCCGTTGTTGGGGGGGTATTCGTTAGGGTGGGTCATTCCCCTGTTGGGCGGGTTGTGGTGGGGCGCGGCAGGGGGCAGTTGGATTGGGGCGTTGGCGGCCTTTTGGGGGTTGATCGCCGCGGGGATGGCTGGGCTTGAACCCGATTGGTTATTGCTTACCGGACAATTTGCCTCCATGACCGCGGTTATCGAACGATTCGCCGAGGCAAATTCGCTGGAAACCCTGCGTTTGCTCATTCTGCCGCTGGCTTCGGATACCACGGCTCTGCTCTATCATTTGCTCCAAATTGCTTTGTGGGGGTTTGTAGGCACCCTTGCGGGCCATCTAAACGACCGCCCGGATATGCAAAATCGGCGTCCCTGGGGGGGGGCACTCATCGCCCTTGTCGGCGGGTTCATCTTGCTGGGGGTTCATGTGGCTCTGGCTTTTTGGTTGGGGCAACCCGCCGCGGAAGGATACAACTACCGCTTGGGCGTGATGGCGGCGGCGACGACGGGCGTGCTTGCCGCCGCACTGGAGATGTTGCAAGACTTTTTTGAGCACCCCCTCCCCCGCCCGCGAAAAAAGCCTCGCCCGGCGCCCCCGCCCGACCCCGCGCCCAGCCCGGGTCCCGTGCCCCCGCCCGAACAATATCCTCCGTTCGACAAAAATCAGGAAAAAGCCAAAGATGATTTAATCTTGTTAGAATTGGATGAAGAATAATCCGCGATTAATATTAAAGTAACGTCTCACCATGAATAGGGAGTTTCGAAAAAAGGATAGAAGGGGAGATGTACATCCCCCCTTCTATCCTTTTTTCGATTTTTACTTCTTCGGCGTGAGTAATTACATGTTAAAATTTTCACCCAAAAAGGCAACGAAATCAGTTAGCCAATTTTTATAAAATTCAATATACTTAAGGAACCCCAGTGGTACAGAACCCTGGGGTTTAAATTACTTGTAATTTTCATGCAGCAACAGCAAATTCCACGCACTCCCCTACGCCGCCGCCGGACATCACGCGAGGAGTTTCGTCCCGGTTTAATGACTACAGCCGCCAGTATCGGTGTGGTGCTTGTTTTGCTGTCTCTGACCTTTGTAGCAGATTGGCTCAGAACCCCTGACATTACGTTACTTTCGTCCACCGCCCTCCTTTCGCCCAACGGGGATCAAGATCGGGATTTTGTCACCCTTACATACAGGTTATCCGAAAAAGGGCTGGTGACCGCCCAAGTCCACAGCCCACGCGGGGGGCTGGTACAAACCCTGTTATCCGATGAAAATCAAATCCCCGGACAATATTCCATCACCTGGAACGGGTTAAACGAACTCGGCGAAGTGGTGGCCGATGGGCAATATCGCTTAGAAATTACCGCACGCGGGACTTTGCGCTCCAGCCAACAAAACCTGACCCTCCAAGTTGATACCACCCCCCCCACCATGCAACTCGCCAACGTCCCCAACGGGTTACGCGTACGCGAAAATGCTCTGACCGTGGAGGGGGTCACTGACCCAGACGCCAACGTCTTTGTCACTGGCAACCCCCAACCTGTTCAGGTTGATGGACAAGGCGGGTTTGCGTTCCTCTACCGGCTAAACGAGGGGTCCAATGTCTTAGAAATTCGCTCGGTAGACCCCGCCGGAAACAGTACAGTTTTACGTCGGGACATTTCCCTCATCGTCACCCCACCCGAAGTGGTGATTGCCTCCCCCGTCGATGACGCCTTCCTCAACCAGTCGCTCATCACCGTCAGCGGGCAAGCCTCCCCGGATGTGACTCTGACCGTCAACGAGATACCTGTCTCCGTCGGGGAAGATGGCGCCTTCAACCACCAACTCACCCTGGAAGAGGGCGATAACCTGATCCGTGTGGTGGCAACGGACGACGTGGGCAACGTCACCCTCGAAGAACTGGTCGTCCATCTGAAATCGGGGGCGCCCAGTCTGTTTTTGAATATCGAAGATGGAGAAACGTTCAACGAGCCGGTCTTGCAATTGAACGGGCGCACCGACCCGGGCGCGATTGTACAAATCAACGGGCAGGTGGTTCCGGTTGGGGATGGGGGGGATTTTCAACTGGCGCTCCAACTCTTTGAAGGGCAAAACATCGTGGATGTTGTCGCCCGCGATCAGGCCGGGAACACAACCAATCTCACTCGACAGGTACGCTACGCCATCAGCACCGCCCCCACCGCGTTGGAACGCCTGTGGGAAAACCTGTCCGTCCTCCCCAGCCTGACCGTGCCTTTTCTCCTTTTAGCGGGGCTGGTCATCGCCCTTGTCATGTTCCGCCAACGAGGCGTCACCATGACCCTGGCCGTGGATCAACCCACCTTTAAACCCGGCTTACCCGGTGAAGGCAAAGTCTTGTTGATCTGGCTGGAATTAAACCGGGACACCCACGTCACACTAGAAGTTCTCGACCCGAACGGGTTCCCCCGTGCCACCATTGTACAAAACCGACGGCGCACCGCCCGCAAACACACCTTCTCCTGGGACGGGTACGACGATTTTGGCCGCCCCGTGGCCCCCGGCGAATACACCCTCCAGGCCGAAGCAGGGACAAACCCGGTTAAAGTCTCCACCGCCATCCCCATCCGCATCGAAGAAGATATCCTCGCCCACCGACGCGGGACCAGCGCCCCCGTCATGGGTCTCCCCACCGGCCTCCCCACCGGGGAAGTGATTGACGTGCAAGTGCGTGACGCCGTGCGTGACGCCGTGCGTGACGCCAGCAACGGCACCCGCCGCACCAGCGGGAATCAGACCTACAGGAGACGTTAATGCGATGCCCTTTTCCGGGGATCGACCCCTGGCTCGAACAACCAGGCGTTTGGAAAAATCTTCACACCAGTTTAATTACGGGGTTACGCGATCATCTCACCACCCTGCTTGCACCACGCTACTTTGTGGATATTGAACAACGGACCTACATCACTTCCGTCTGGCCTGAGGAAATCGTCGAACCGGATGTCCATATCGTGCGCGAACCCCCTGCGACCTACGCGGTCCTTGAAATGGACACACCGCCCAAACCCCAAGTGCTGACCGGGGACATCTTGCAGGGTGGCATCCCCGTCTGGGTAACGTTGCCAGAGGTGGAGGTGGTTGAACGGTTTTTAGAAGTTCGCAAGCCGAAGTCGGGGGAAGTGATTACCGTCATCGAAATCCTGTCCCCCACAAACAAACGCACAGGCATCGGGCGCACACAATACGAAGCAAAACGCCAGCAGATTCTCCAGTCCCAAACCCATCTCCTAGAAATTGATCTCCTCCGCGAAGGGAAACCGATGTTTTTCGCTGGGCCACCACAGAGTTACCAATCGGCCTATCGGATTCTCGTCAGCCGCGCGCCTGCCCGCCCACGCGGGGAACTGTTCGCCTTTGGGATTCGTGAGAAAATCCCCGCGTTTTCCCTGCCCCTCCTTCCCGGCGACGTGGAACCCGCTATCGAGTTGACGCCGCTCTTCCACGGCATTTACGAGCGCGCCCGCTACGATTTAGTGATGGACTACACCGCCGCCCCCACCCCGCCCTTGTCGCCCGAAGAGATGGCATGGGCTGTTGAATGGTTGGAAAAGGCTAAAGCTGGGGCGTAGACTGAAACACCGCTTGCAACTTCCGCGTTTCGTGCAATTCAAACACAACTAACTCATTTTCGCCCGCCCGAAGCAGGGGAGCAGGGACATACAAGGTCTTTTGCGGGCCAATTTTCCAATACCGTCCTAAATTGAAGCCATTCACCCACGCCACCCCCTTTGTCCAGCCGGGCAGGGCGAGGAACGTATCGCGTAAAAAGTCTACTTTGAACGTGGTCCGGTAAAACGCGGGAACCGTTTGGGGCACGGGGACAGGGGCAAACGTCAGCGCAGACAGGTTGGTGAGCGGGAGCGGGAAGGCTTCCCAGTCGAAAACAAACCGGTTATCCAACGTCACCCCCCCTAAAATTCCTTTGCGGTCCAGCATATGCGGACCAAAGTTGACGCGCCCCATGTTTTCGACCAAAATGTCCAGTTGCGCGCCTGCTGGGGGAATCTCGAGGCGGAGCGTCTTTTCAGGGTGGTTGCGTTCGAGGACACCCAACGGCACACCATCGAGGAAGATTTGGGCGCGGTCGTGTAGGCCAAGGATGGCGAGGCGACCCGATTGGGGGCCACGGACGCGGGTGCGGTAGAGGATGAAGCCGTAATCCTGATCGAGATACTCCATCGGCTCGGGGGTGGGAAGCGGGATGGGGGTGGAAAGGGTCGAGAGGGCATCCCAGAGGGTAACGCCCCCGGTCATGAAAAATGGGCCGAGAGCCAATTTCGGCGCGGGTTCGGGCAGAGGGAGGTCGGAGAGGGGGGCGTATTTGCCGATCACGTTCCGCAGGGCGAGATATTTGGGGGTCAGGTCCCCCGCTTCGGACAGGGGGGCGTCGTAATCGTAGGAGGTGACATCTGCCAGGTATTGTCCATCATCCACATTGGCCCCACTCATAAAGCCAAAATTTGTGCCCCCATGCCACATATACAAATTGACCGACGCGCCCATTTTAAGCATTTTTTCAAACACGAGGGCGGTTTCCCGCGCGGTGCGGGTGTGATGGCGTTCGCCCCAATGATCGAACCAGCCATCCCAATATTCCGTACACATGAGCGGACCGTTGGGTTGGAAAGCGCGCAGGGAGGCAAACGCGCGCTCCGGCAGAGAGGCAAAATTAACGGTCGCGTGAATGCCCTCCAACGTGCCGGACAATAAGAATTTCCCCCGCTCGCCATCTGAGGTGAACAGGAGGACGTCTACGCCGTTGGCGCGCAAGGTATCGTGCAAATGGGCAAGGTAGGTTTTGTCGTCACCATAACTGCCATACTCGTTTTCGATTTGCACCATCAAAATCGGCCCGCCGTGGGTAATTTGCAAGGGCGTGATTTTGGGCAACAGGGCGGCAAAAAAGCGGTCTACGGCGGCGAGATAGGGGGGATAGGCGCAACGCACGCGCATTTGCGGGTCTTTGAGAAGCCACGCAGGCAGGCCGCCAAAATCCCATTCCGAGCAGATGTACGGGCCAGGGCGGAAGATCACGTGCAGATCATGCCGGGCCGCCGTTTCGATGAAAGCGGCTACATCAAGGTTGTCTTCAAAATGGAACTCGCCAGGGCGGGGTTCGTGCAAATTCCAGGCGACGTAGGTTTCGATGGTGTTGAGGCCCATGGCGCGGGCTTTGGACAGGCGGTCGTCCCAATAGGCGCGGGGGACGCGGAAGTAGTGGATGGCCCCGGAAAGAAGCTGGTAGGGTTGGCCGTCGAGGGTAAAGGAGGCGTTTTGGATGGTGAAAGAGGGCATGAGGAAGAAGGGGAGACGGGGAACTGGAGACAGGAGTTAATTGAGTGGACCGCGGATTTTGGGGATGCGCGTGGGAAAAGCGGTGAGTGTGAGGGTGCCGTCAGGGTCGAGGGTGACAAAGATGGGGATACTACGGATTGCGCCTGGGGGAAGATTGCCGCTCGCCTCTACGCGCCCGATCACGATCCGGTTCACAACCAGTTGAATCGCGAACCGGAAGGGGGCGGGGTCCCCGGTCGGGTTACTGATTTCGGCGGTGAACGCGCTACTCTTAGCGGCGTCCCCATCGGGGATTTCCACACTCGCGCTTTCTTCCCAGATCAGGTTGGTGTACCACCCGGCGGGGAGGGTGTTTTCGGTCAGGGATAGCGCGCCGCCCGCGGGGTCGGTCAGGCGCAGGTTGATGTTTGCCCCACTGGCGGCGATTTGGAGCATCTGCGTTTGAGCGGGGAAGGGGATGATCGGTTGGTACGCCCCCGACCAGCGGGCGTGGCCCCGCGCGGTGCGGTCGTAGAATGCTTGCCAGGGGAGTTCGGCGGCGAG
>JABWBV010000747.1 GCA_013359445.1 Anaerolineales bacterium
GTTTATTTGTCGGGTAGGGTTCCGTACAGGTACCAGTAGGGTTCCGGGGGAAAGGCCGCGGAGAGTTCGGGTTCCCACAGAAAGGGGCCGGGTTTGAGCACGGCTTGTAAAAATTTGTCCATGCCTTGTAATAGTTCCATTTCAGCCGGGGTGGGGGGGGTGCTTTCGGAGAGGAGGAGGGTGAGCAGGACGCGGCGCTGGCTTTCGTAGGCGTATTGGTGGGCGTTGATTTTGTCGTCGCGATATTCGTTGAGGTAGTGCGTCCACAGTTTGAGGCGGGCGCTGAATTCCTGGGTCGCTTTTTTTTGCCAGGCGAGGCGCCACTGGGCGCGGGTCGCCTGGTATTGTTGGCGGAGGGCCAACAGGTCGGAGGTGGTGGTGCGGGAGGGCCAGCCTTCCGCGCGGGTCAGGGACAGGATGAGCCACCCCAGGGTCATTTTGGGGTAAGGTCGTTCGCCAGAAGGGGGGACAAGGCTGAGGGGCCAGTAGATTTCTTGGGACAGTAAGTAGGCTTGGAGTTCTGGTATCCCTGCTTTTAAAAATGCCAAATCATAATGGAAGGAGGGCATGGCTTATTTGGGGCCGGTGCGGATGGCTTCGCGCACGGTCATCAGTAACCGGTCGGGGGTGGTGGGTTTGGTCAGGTATTTGACCGCGCCCAGTTCCAGGGCTTTGACGGCGTCATCAATTCCGCTGAGGGCGGAGAGGATGATGACGGGCGGCATGGGATGGAGAATGACTTTGAGGGAGCGTAGCACGTCATAGCCCGAACGCCCCGGCATCATTAGGTCCAAAATAAAAAGATCAAATGGTTTGTTGTTTGCGTTGGCCTGATTGATTTGGGCGACAACATCGTCCCAATTGGAGGCGGTGGTGGCTTTGTGTCCGGCCCGGCGCAAGGAATATGCGATTAGCTCTAACATGGCTACATCATCATCTACGACCAGTATATTCGCGCTTAATTTCATGCACTTTCTCCTTTGTGCCGATTCTACCAGAATTATTAAATTGCCGGTAATTACTTGGTAATCGTAATTACTCACCGTGAAAGCGGATTTCTCGAAAAAAAAGGATGAAAGGGGGGATGTACATCCCCCCTTTCATCCTTTTTTTTCGGAATCTTCTACTCTTGGTGAGTAAATACTGGTAATCGTCTAAAAATAACTTCCCCTTTTGCTCGGTGGGGATTGCCAAATCCCACCCTGCCGGATTGCCAAATCCGGCAAGAGCAAGGAAGTCATTTCTGGATGTTCACTTACCAAAAGGAGGAAGTTCCGAAAAAGAAGAAAGGAGGGCAATACAGCCCTCCTTTCTTCTTTTTTTTTTGTGCTTTACCCCTTATACCGTGATTGGGGTGCGCACGAATTATGCGAGCAGATTTCCCACATACAGGGCAATTTCAATCGCTAAAAAGTGAAAGCCCTGATCGACGAGAAGCGGAATCACCCCCCAGTGTTGTTCGGGGACGCGTTTGTAGGCGCGCATCCACCAAAAGACAAAATCGGTATGATCTTGGAGAAAGTGGGTCACCCCAATGAACAGCAGTTGCCACTCATTGAGCGAGGTAAAAAGCATGGGAAGGAGATAAATAAGCACGTGGATGAAACAAGCCCACGCGCTTTTGCGTTTGTTCATCGCCATCCATTCGTTTTGCAGGAGAAAATCGCCAATTAAGTGGGCAATATATGGGTTCAAGGGGTACTCACAAATAAAAAGAATAGGGAACTACTCAGGCCAGGCCCTAAAGGTTTTGTTTGCAAGAGACGATCATGTAAAAAGATGCGTCATTTGCAAATGAGTTCCCGATTGCATCGAGAAAAACCTTTAGGGTCTAAGCAGTTACAAGAATAGAATAGATACCTTACTCTGCTTAAGCGGATTGGGCAATGTGCTTTTGGGGCTAGAGCCTTCGGCACGTTCCCCCTTTTTTTTCGGGCTGAACGATGCCCTGAGACGTTACCTACGTTTCACGCTTTGGAAGCCCGATGAGTAAGGCCACTGGCCCCAACAGCATCACCCACATCCCCCACGCGAGGCCCTGCCATTGTGCGAATGCCCCCACCCCCAACGGGATCAACTGCCCGATCAACCCCGACACGTTATTCAGCGCCATCACCGCCCCGCTCTGCCCCGGCATCGACGCGTACAAACGCCCTTTCAGAATGGCGTACCACCCGGCATTAAAAAAACCCATCAACCCCAAAATGACCAACTTGGCCCAATAGCTGGGGATCAGCAAAAAAGCGGGGTACAAAATCAATTCAATGAGCACGCTTACCCGCAAATAATCCAACCCCCTCACCCGTTCCAAAAGGGGCATCAGCAAAAAATCCCCTGCCAGACCCAACCCCGTCCATACGGCCACCGCGACCCCAGCCTGGGCGGGCGTGGCCCCGGCGATGTCCACCATATACAGCGCGAGAAACCCCAACAGAATGTCCAACATCAGATCGGAGAACTCCTTCGATACAAAGCAGGTGTGGGGATGGCTCTTCTTTGACGGGGTTGTGTTGACATTGAAAGATACCGTATGTAGTATTACGACATGGCAACGATGAGAATGATTCTGGACACCAATGTGCTGTATGCAGGGCTTTACTCCTCGCGCGGTGCATCACACCAGATTTTGGATCGGGTTGCGCGAGGGGAGCTACACCCTGTGCTATCGACCACGCT
>JABWBV010000120.1 GCA_013359445.1 Anaerolineales bacterium
CGCTGAGGGTGAGGGCGGTGCGGGAAGCTCTCTGCCACAGAGAATTGGCCGCCATGCCCCCGAAAGGAAGCCGCCGCGCCCCACCGGACCCCGTACCCCCTTCATAGCGCAAAGCCTCGACGGGTTCGAGCCGGGACGCGCGCCACGCGGGGTACAGCCCCCCGACAAGTCCCAGCACCAGCACGGTGATGAAGGCGTTTTGGATCAGCGCCGGGCTGATGTCCGTCGTCGCCCCAAACACGCCGAGAAAATCGGAATATGTATAAATGCTGAGCCAACCGAGGCCGATGCCCAGCACGCCCCCCGCCAACCCAACGATCAACGCCTCGCCGAGAAGCAACCCCATCACCCGCCCGCTCCGCCACCCGACCGCGCGGAGCACGCCGATCTCGCGCGTGCGTTCGACCACCGCCATCAGTTGTGCGTTCATCATCCCCACGCCCCCGATCAGAATCGCCAACCCGGCGATCACCCACACGAAAACGCGGAGGGAGTCGTCCATGATTTGGGAGTTCGTGAAATCGTCGGTGCTTTTGAGGGCGTAATCGGGCCAGAGGCGGGCGGCGCGTTCGATCAGGCGGTCACTGAGGGCGAGGTCTTTGAGTTGGACATAAAACAGGCTGACCTGGCGGGGTTTGCCGAGAATTTCCTGGGCCTCGCGCAGTTCCAAGACAACCCCCGCGTCCTCAAACGGATCGCCGGTTTCGTATAGCCCAATGATGCGGAACGTTTGTCCCCCGAGGACGAGCGTATCCCCCACGGCTTTGTGGAAACTTTCGGCGGCGGCGGTGCCCAGGAGGACGGGCGTGCCCCGCGCGCGGGTGGCCTCCCGGTCGGTGAGGCTGATCCCGTCTTTGATCTGAAACCGGTCGAGGATAAAACTATCGAGCGGGTGCCCAAACACAAACAGGACGGGGGACCCTTCCGCGGTGACAAATCCCTGGAGCATCCCCGCGACCCGATCCACCTCGGGCATGACGGCGAGTTCCGCGCCCAGGGTTTCATCTACCGCGCTGTAACTGATGTCAAAGGAGTCAGGTTGGCTGAGGACGAGGTCGGCTTTTGCGCCGGAGAGCATGGCACCGTACCCCGCTTCCAGTCCGTCCGCCATCGCCCCCAGGCCGATGATCGCGGCGACGCCGACGGCAATGCCAAAGATGGTGAGGAGGGTGCGGCCTTTACGCCGGAAGAGGTTTTTGAGGATCATGGCTACCGCCTGCTTGAAAAATTTAGGCTTACCTAAAAATATTTTACGCCTAATCGTAGTCAGCTGTCAATGGTGGATATAATGATATATTTCACAAATGGATTTTCCCCCTGATAATGTGGGGTGGGGCGTGAAGACTTCCGAAGTTTGGTATCAGGGGAGGGATTCCTTGAACGATCCTTCGGGATGGGGTGTAATTGAAATATGCGAACTTTAACGGTCTTATCCCTTTCCCTCCTCCTTTTTTTGACCCTGACTGCGTGCGCGGGGAATTCCGACGGGGTGACCATTCCCCGCGCGGACGAACCTGTTTCGGGCATTGCCTTTGTGACCGAGCGGAATGGCAACCGGGACATTTACCTGATCCAACCCGACGGCACGGGGCTGACCCCGCTCTTCGTCTCCCCCGCACCGGATTCTGATCCCGCGTTTTCCCCGGATGGGCAGACGATTGCGTTCCGCTCCCGGCGCGAGGGGAGTTCAGAGATTTTTCTGGCCGCGGCGGACGGATCGGGGGCGTGGGTGAACGTGATCGGCGACCCGGCAGAAAGTGCGGATGATGAGTTTTTCCCCGTTTGGCATCCCGATGGGAATCTGCTGGCGTTGGTGACGGATCGGTTTCTTCCGCCGATTGGGAATTGCCGGGGGAGTTTGGGGGTGCATCATTTGGGGTTTTTACCGTTAGATCAGGAGGTTTCGATCCAGCATTTTGACGACTTGCCGGGGGAGCAGAATAGCTTGGCGTGGAGCGCGGATGGGGAACGGCTGGCGTTTAGTTCGATTTGCGCGGGGGATGCGACGCAACTTTATGCTTGGGAGCGCACTACGCGGGCGGTGACGCCGCTTTCCGAGCCGGGGTACAATGCGTTCGACCCGGCGTTTTCGCCCGATGGGAAGTGGCTGGCGTTTGCTTCCGACAGGGAGGGGGTGGTGAATGTTTATTTGTTGGCGTTGGCAACGGGGGAGGTGCGGAATTTGACGCAATCTGAATTCACGGACAGCCATCCGACGTGGTCGCCGGATAGTCAGTGGGTGGCGTTTAACCGAAATTTGGGCGGGAATGATGAGATTTTTGTGATTGCGGTGACGGGGGGGGCGGCGAAGAATTTGACGAATGATCCGGGGGCGGATTTGTTTCCGGCGTGGGGGACGGGGAAGGAATGATGGGGGATGAATGGCACCCGGTTGGGGCTAATCTTGAAGGGACGTGAGCAAGGGCAATAGGGCGGTGTTCAATGCCTCATATCCTGCGGTGTTGAGATGGAGAAAGTCAAAGCTAAAGGGTTTTTGCACGAGGCCGTTTTCGCCTGCCAGGATGGAACTTGTGTCGAGGACGATGACGTTGGAGGCTTCCAGGGTGTATAGAAACTGGTTGACCTCGTCTATCGCAAGGGCCACGTCATCCGACCAGACGAAACGGCGTTCGAGTGGGATTTCACCGAGGGGGAAGATGGTGGTGAGAATGACGGTGGTTCCGGCGGAAGTGGCTTTGTTGACGATTTCGGTGAGGTTCTCTTTGCACCGTTGGATGATGCGGGCTTTCAGGTCGGGGTAGAGGGGGATGGTTTTGAGGTCGTTGATCCCCATTTGCACAATCAAAATATCCGGCTGGAGGGCAGGGATTTGCAAATCGTACCGAAGGGCGATCTGTTCGGTGGTTTGGGAGCCGAGCCCGAGGTTGTGAAAGGTGAAGGCCTCAGTGGCCGGATCGGGCCATTGGAACGCGCGTGAGTCGCCGAAAAAGACGGCGAGCGGGCGCTCTGTTTCCGCGGGGGGCGGGTTTCGCGCGGAATATACCAACCCGAGCGGGTCGAGGCGGAGGCCGTTCAGCTGGAGGTAGTAATTCTGGCTGAGGGTGTAGAGGTAGAGATTGAGGGCGAGGGAGGCTAAAAAGAAGACAATGAGAGCAAGTAATGTAGTACGTTTAACAGATTTCATATCTTTTCCCCTAACTTACGCTCCAAGCCCCTCCACCTGTCCCCTCACCTTCCCCAACTCGATCCGGTACACGTCCAATTCCTTCTCTGCCTCGACCAGTTTGGAGCGTTCGGAGCGGACGAAGCGGGTGTAGGGGGCGATGGCGTCTTGGATGTGGGTGACACTGCCGTTAATTTCCTTTTCAAATTGGGTGCGGAGGGCGCGGGTGAGTTTCTCGCGCATTTCAGCGATTTTTTCGTGCAAATCTTTTTTCGCACGTCTGCGTTGCGCGGGGAGGATGATAAAGCCCAATACAGCGATCACGCTGGCGATCAAAATCCCCGTCACATCCACCGCCAATGTTGTTGCCAGGTAAGTAATTAAAGCCCCTAAGCCAATGGCTCCGACCTCTGCCAGCGCGGTTTGGGCAATGGCTTGTTGAATCCCCTCCGCCAGTTTGCGGGATTCGACCGTTTTATCGTACCCTTCCACCACCCGTTTGGCCTCGCGTCCTACCCCGTCAATCAACCGCTCCCGATCCGAGTGAAACGTGCCGATCCCTGCTTCCCCCACAATGCGGTCTTTGTGCTTCTGGCGGCGCTCGGACAGGTGATCGGTCACGGCTTGCCACTGGCGCAGGTCCGCCTCCACGAGCCAATCAATCATCTCGCCCACGCGGCTGTCAATCTGGTGGGGAACCTCACCGACGACTTTTTGTTCAAACTCATGCTGGACGCGGTCTTTTTTGAGCAGGTCGGGCACGCGGGCGAGACGGATGGTCTCTTCAAAAAATTCGTCCCCACGCGTTTCCATTTCAAACAGGATTTTTTCGACATCGGACATGCGGAAGGCGAAGTCGCGTTGCATGTCCGCTTTGTACATGGCTAACTGGCTTTCCACGTCGGAAAGCATGGTGAAATCGGCGGAGAGGAGACCCAGCCGGTCGCGCATGATCGTCAGGTACCGGTCTACGAGATATTCGCCCACCCCGACCGGGTTCAGGAGTTTGTGTCGGAGGCGGCTTCCTTCATCAAGGGTGTCTCGCATGTAGAATTCCAACTCTTCAAACCGGCTTTGCGGCCAAAGCTGGGGTTCGCCATGTTTGGCGCGAAAGGCCAACCGCGCACTCACGGGGAAAATTTCGGGTTGGGTGCCCAGTAATTCCCCGGCGTTATCCGTTACGAATGCGAGCACTTTTTCCAAGTCAGCCTTCGATTCTAGAATATCAATTTTGTTGACCACGATGACGATCTTTTTCCCCCAATCGCGGATGGATTGCAAAAATGTGCGCTCGCTCTCGGAAAAGGGCCGGTCGGCGGAAGTGATGAAGAGCACCATGTCCGCGCGGGGCACGAACTCGGTCGTGATTTCCTCGTGCTCGCGGATGATGGCGTTGGTGCCGGGGGTGTCTACAATGCTGAGGTTGCGGAGCAAGTCGGAGGGGGCGGTGAGGATGTGAACGTGTTCGCTTTCGATGATGCGCCCTTCGGTTTCGCCGTAGCGCAGGAGGTTGATCTGTGTGGTGGTGGGGGTGACGCCTTCTTTGAGCAGTTTTTGACCGAGCAGGGCGTTGATGAACGCACTTTTCCCGGCGTTGAATTCGCCGACGATGACGAGGAGGAAAAATTCATCGAGTTGGCGGATGGAGTCAGAGAGGGTTTTTTGATCGGTTTCGGTCGCGCCGAATTTAAGCAGGGCCACGCGCAGGTCGGAGAGGAGTTGGCGTTCGTGGGTGAGGAGGGTTTGGTGTTTGGGGGGGAGGAGTTGCATGAGGGGGGATGGATAAATGAATAGTAAGGAGGGATGGCTTGATTATAGCTTAAAGGGCGATTTGCCCCTAAAAGTTTTACCCTCGCATTCTGCGTTTTACGTTCCCCGTTCTCCGTTCTCCAAAATCTTCTCTAAATCCCCCACCGTCTGTTCCCGGTTGCGGAACCAGACGGCGCGCATCCCGACGGATTGGGCGGCCTGGATATTGTGGAGAAAATCGTCTACGAAGACGGTTTCGGCGGGGGCGAGGGCGAGGTGGTGAAGGACGGTGTGGTAGATGCGGGGGTCGGGTTTCATCATGCCCATTTCGGCGGAGATGAAGAGGTGGTCGAACGCGTCGCCGATTTGCCATTTGTTGAGGAGGGAGGGGCGGGCGTCGGACATGGCGTTGGAGAGGGCGGCCACGGTGTAACGCGGGCGCAGGGTGCGAATGTAGGTGAGCAGGTCCCGGTCGAGGGCGTCACCGCCGAAAAACGCGGTTTTTACAGCATCTACTTCATCTTCCCGCATTTTGAGCGCGACGCGGACATTTTCCCAGTGTTGTGCGGCGGAGATGATGCCCTGTTGGGCGGCATCCCCGCTTTCGCCACCGAACGCCAGTTTTTCCAGTTCGGGGACGGTCATCCCGAAGGCGTCGGCGAGCATTTGGCGGGGGCGGCGATCCTCCGTGCGGATCAGCACCCCGCCTAAGTCAAACAAAATCGCTTTAATCGGAATCGGTTGGGTATCGGTTTTGGGCTTGCTCATAGCGGTATCATACTTGAGGATAAAAGGTTGGGCAAGTGGAATTTGCGACTTGTGAGGCATAATTACAATGAACCTGACCAATGGCTCCCAAGTAATTTATGAACGTAATGGCATTGTAATTAAGTTAAAGGTTGACAGGGAAACATTTTTCCCTAAAATGTGATTACTACTCAAGCTGTCATTCAGAAACTACTCAGAGGCCTTATGCGAAACATGCGTACAAACGAACCCTTACAACAATATATTATGATGCTGTACTTACGAGTGACAGCGGCTCGGCGAAATCGAAATACGGTTATGGTCTTTTTTGTGATCGGTTTTATCGTGATTTTGGGCGACTATTTTTTTGCCGATCCTAATTTTGAACGGCGTTTTATTTTATTTCTTGTGGAATTGTTGCTGGGCCTGAGTCTGGTATATAGTTCTGTCTATTTACGCATCATTGAAAGTTTTCAGGAATTGACAGAAGTGCTCGAGCGGCAAGGCATTACCCCGGAACGGAAACGATTGCCTGATCACCCTGGTCGGGTCGCAATTACCCGTCCCAGAGATAAGGCCGAAGAAGGATAATAGAAAAAACAACCCGCTGGAAGGCGGGTTGTTTTTTTATGTGGGACAGGAGATTTCCGAAGTTTTATACCTCGCTTCCATTGAGCCCCGCTTTCGCCGAAACTTCGGAAATTTCCTTGCTTCTTTGAGCGGGCACGAGGGCTGAAAATTTATGGGGTGGGTGCTAAAGTCCCAACCGCCAGATATACTTGCGTGATATTTCCCGTCCCTCCCTCGGCAAAAACATAGTACATCCCATTCGCATAAATCATCTGGGTCGCGTAAATTTCAGAGACCTTGAATAAAGATGGGCGCACAACTGGATTTTGTGCGTAAGGGGTCCATTGGATTCCATCGTCGCTCAAAGCATAGCCATATGCAACCTGATTTCCTGTCGTGATGCTCCCTTTATTGCCCCGATAGAACAGCACCCATCCCTCAGGGGTAAACGCAACGGCAGGCCGATCTACTCGCCGCCCGTCCCACTTGATCGTATCCTCCTGAGGGGTTAGGACAGGGTCGCTCAAAGCATACAGTTTTTCAGTAGTGGTCGGATCGTTATACTTTGTCCAGGTCAGCCCGTCCGGGGAGGTCGCCATGCCAATGCGGTCAAGGTCATTCTGCGGGACAGGAACGCCACTGATATCTGTCCCCGCGTAATACATCACAAACCCCTCGTCGGTTTGAACCACGGACGGATTACGCACCGCGTAGGAGTCCCAACGCCCTTCGTCGGAGGCGGGGGTCAGCAGGGGGCTTGCGTCCGCTTGCCAGGGGCCGCGCGGGGTGGGAGCGGTCGCGCGGCCGATCACCCCCGACGCAGAGGCCAAACTGCTATCCCATGTATAAAAGTACAAAACCCAGGTGCCATCGCTTTCGACTTCGACATCTGAGACGTAGAGGGTGTATGGCATATAGGCGACATTCGCAATTTCGGCATTAAAAACTGGCTCAGGGTGCAATTCCCAGGTGATGCCATCGGGGGAGGTGGCGTACCCAACCTCGGTAATGCCAGGCCAGCGGTTGAAGGCGTTGTAGAAAATGTGAAACTGCCCATCGTAAAAGATGGCCGCCCCAGGTTCAATATATTTTCCTCGGAAGGTGCCTGCTTCAACGGGGATGATGGGGGCACTTTTGACGGGCGAAAACAGCGGGATGGCTGTCGGGCGCGGGGTGCGGGTGGGGGGCGCGGTGGGCGTGAGGGTTAGGGTTGGCGTCGGGGGTTCTGTAGACGTGGGGGAGGAGGTGGGTGGGATAGAGGTCAGCGTGGGGGGAGGGGGGACCGTTGGGGTTGGCTCAACCGTTTGGGCCGGAACGCAACCGATCAACATGGTCAGACACAAGAGTGCAACTACACTTCGCAAGCATGGCAACATCTTAAAACTCCAAAACAAGACAGCACATCGATATGCGCTGTCTTTGATACAAAAAATGTAACTACTCTGAGTAGATTGTTCCGAAAAAAAGGATGGCAGGGGAATGTACATCCCCCCTGCCATCCTTTTTTAGAGACCTTTTGTTTTTGCCTGGGGAGATACCCAAAAATGATAAATTTTATGGAAGCCCTAGCACAACATAGGCGCTGGCCCCGCCAGTGATCAGATAATCTTGCGCCCCATCGCCATTCACATCCCCTAGCCCCACCGCATCTACCCCTTGCAAATCGCCAGGAATATTGCCGGTAATGGTGCGGAGAACTGCGCCATCTGCCCCGGAGATCAAGGAGGTTTTGCCTGCAAAAGGCGCCCCCTCGCTATTGGTGTATGCGGCAACGATCAGGTCAGCGTGCCCATCGCCATTGATGTCGCCAATGCCGCGCCCCGGCCCCAGGCCATCCACCGCCTGCCCCGACACGGTCAACAAAAGGGAACCGTCCATCCCGGAGTAGACAAAGGCCTGGCCGGCATATTTTTCTTCGATGCTACTGTTGTAATCGGCCACAAAAATGTCGGACATTCCATCGGCATTGACATCGCCCGCGTTTGAGGTGAAGAACTCGCCAAAGTGCGCGAAGGGGGCGTTGGCTGGCGGTGCGAGGGTGAAGAGCACCGTGCCCGTGGCCCCATCGTACACATACGCCCGGCCTTTGGTCGGGTTTCCGCGGGTACTGGCCCCGTGCGCGCCCGCGATCAGTTCGGGGACGCCATCCCCGTTCAAATCGCCGAGGACTCCCACGCCGCTTCCCAATAACGCATTCCGTGAATCGCCGTCATCTGTCCACAAAACACTGCCATCCGCCCCGGAAAAAACGGACACCCGCCCGGCCTGAAAGCCGTTGAAATCCGCGTGGGACGCGCCCACGATCACATCGCCATACCCGTCGCCGTTCACATCCCCAGCCGCGCTGACATCGGCCCCAAACCAATCCCCATCCCCGCCGATGAACTCGTGTAAAAGGCTGTGATCCGCCCCTGAGACGACCATTGCCCGGCCCTTCCAGGGGATTGGCCCGATCAGCGAGCCGCGCCCCCCGACGATGTAATCGGGGATGCCATCCGCGTTCACATCCCCTGCCCCGGAAACGCTGTACCCCAGCTGGTCGTAGGGGTTGCCAACGATAGAATGGAGCAACGAACCATCTGCCCCGGAATAAATATAGACTTTTCCGGTGCGCGTTCCGTTGGATATTTGGAATGGGGCCGAGACGATGAAGTCGTTGACCCCATCACCGTTGAGGTCGCCCAGGTTTTCGCTTGCCCAACCGTAACTATCGCCGGGCTGTTCGCTGGTATAGGCATACAGGGCCACCGCGTCGGGTTCGACAAATGGGCCGGTGGCGTACCCCGCGCGGGCCGCCAGGAATCCGGCTCCGGTCAGAAGGGCAATCAGCCCCACCTTAAAAAGAGAAGAACGTTTAAACATAAGGAACCTCCGAAAAAGAATGTGAGGAACCTTCCCGGACGTTCGGCGCAAAGGGAGAAAGTGAAAAAAATCCTTTACACCTTTGGGCTGGGAAGGTTCCTGTTGGATGTTCCAAGAATAATGGAGGTGTCCCCGGTGGGCTATCAAATTTTTGCGCGCTTTGTGAGGGTAGGTTAAGAAGAGGCTAAAAGGTGATTAATCAATTCCCCGAGGGAGGTGGCGTAACTCGGAGGGGGCGGCCCCAAACGCACGTTTGAACGCCTGGCTGAAATGGCTATGGCTGGAGTAGCCTAACGAATAGGCGAGCGCGCTCAAATCGGGTTTCTCCGAAGTCAATATTTCCAACGCGGTGCGAACGCGAAGCTGGTCGAGATATTTGTGCAAGGTTTGGCCCGTTTGCTGGCGAAAGATGCGGGCGAGATGGTATGGGGAATAATGGAGGGCACACGCGATGCTCTCCAATGTCAATGGTTCGTGAAAACGCGTGGCGAGTAAACACTGGACGGCGCGGGTCAGTTCTTGATGTTCGGGATTGATTTGCCCTGATGGGGACGCGGATTTTCGCCGGTAACGGTTTGCCAGGCTCTGATCCAAAACCGCGAACATCGTTTCCTGCACAAACAAAGGATCGGGTTGGGGGTGGCTCAAAAGGTGTTCCACCACCATCCGTTGCCGGAGAAAAGTGGTCGGATCGCTGGGTCCATGCGTGTAGCAAAAGGGACGGTCGGCCCGGTCTAAGACGCGGAGATCATACGTTTTGTGGGCTTCGATGATGACGTCCGGGTGGAAGGCAAACCACTCGCACACATCCCCGCGCTCGGAGACCTTGCCCCGGCGGTATTCCTGCCCGAAGTTATAAAACATGACGACATTGGGGCTGGTGATGACGGGGTCCCGCCCCACGTGGGTAATGGTGACACTCGTGCGGGGGAAGACGAGCAGGTAACCTTTGGTGGGGCCAGAATTTTCAAAACGCGGTTCCCACGGCTGGGCGCGGAACAAGCCGATGGTGAGCAGGGAGGATTGGTAGAGGCGGGTGTCCATCCCGCTTACTGTAATGGAGGGAGGAAAGGGGAGTTTTAGGGGAGGGTGAAAGGATGATGAAAAAAGCCCCGTCGAAACGGGGCTTTGTCTGACTTGATTTTACGGTCTCCATCGGGTAATGCCCCCGCTCGTGGCGAACCATACGGTCCCATCCGCCTGCACCAGAATATCGTTCACATTCCAATGGTTCAAGCCGTCTTCTAGCTTCCAGGCCCACCACTGCGCGCCATCGAACCGGGCCACTCCATCTTCGGTTCCAAACCAAAGACTCTGGTCGGGGGCAATGTGAATGCTGTAAATATACGGAGTGGACAGGCGCACGCCAGGGTCGCCGGGGGTGTAGTGTTCCCATTCGCCGTCTTTTTGCTGGTAAAGGCCATCGCCCAGCGTTGCCACCCAAAGTGAACCATCGGGATGTTCGGTGATATATGAAACGAACGAAAATCCTTCGGTGAACAACGTGCCGATCCCGAAATGTTCCCATGTTCCCTCCGGGGTGAGCTGGCTCAAGCCGCCTTCCCGCCCCACCCACAGAGACCCGTCCCCCGCGACGAACACGTACCGGGTCCAATCGCTCACCAGCCCTATCTCTGCGGCTTTCAGCACCTCCACCACCTCGAACCCCTCTAACCGTGCCAGCCCGCCCTCTGTCGCAACCCAGGTGACGCCCTCCCCGGCAAACGCCAGATGGTAAACCTGATTGGAAGGCAACCCCTGCTCGGTCGTAAGGTTCGTCGCATCGCCGTTGGGGGAGATGATCCATAGCCCTGTCTCTCCGCCTCCCCACAAATTACCTTCTGCGTCAAAGGTCAACGGATTCACGCAACAGACCTCAAATTCTTCGGGTTCCCAGGTCTCGTTGGCGATGTTGTAGGTATCAATGTGTTGCCCGTATTCTTCCAAAAACCACAACACGCCCTCGGCATCTTCCAAAATGCCCCAATAAGAGGTGGCAACCGGACCGGCGGGGCGGTCAAGCGCATAAAACTCTGTGCCGTCAAAAGCCACCAGGCCCGCGCCTTCCGACCCAATAAAAATGTTGTTATCGTCATCTGCCACGGCGCGATAGGCTGTATAAGTGGGAAAATCTCCTCCTCCCTCAAAGAAATCCCAATTGCCTGTGGCGGGGTTGTAGCGCCAGATGCCACTGCCGCCAGGGAACCAGTAAAACCCTTCGGAGTCCACCACCGCGTCGTTGATCATGTACCCGCGTGTGGGTTCAAAAACCTGGAAATTTTCGCCATCGTACCAGGCCGCACCACTTTCCGTTGTGGCCACTAACAGCCCGTCTTCAAAGAGTGTTAGCCCATTAATAAAATTGCCCGGCAGACCTTGCTCTGTTGTGTAACGAGTAAAAGACGCGCCATCGTAAGCTCCCAGGCCGTTTTCGGTGGCAAACCAGGTCAGGCCTGTGTTGTCATCGTACACCGCATCCCATACCGAGTTGTCAAATCGATTGGGATCGTCATATGCGGAGTCGAAATTGGCGGGGTGTGACCATCGTTCGCCATCAAACAGGTTGATGCCTCCCCCTTCGGGGCCGTAGGCGGTTCCGACCACGATGTACTCCCCCGCGCGGGAGACAAAGTTGATGGTGGTGTCATCCAGCCCATCCTCAAACCCGTAGGTGATCCATTGCTCCCCGTCAAAGCGTCCTAGTCCGTTGGCTGTCCCTGCCCATAAGTTCCCATCTTCTTCATCCAAAAATAGAGAAAAAACCCGATTATCTGGCAAGCCGTCTTGCACGGTGATTTGCTCCTCCAACACCCACTCTTCGTTATAAACGCTGATCCCCCCCGGCCCGCCCGCGAGAATCTGCCCGTTCGACAAGGCGACGGCGAACACGATCCGAAAAGCAGACATGGCGCGCCTCACTGCCGTGCTGCAAGCCGGGCGAGCTCGGCCTTGGCCCAGGTGGCTTCGATGTAGGTCGGCTTGCAGAGATCGCGCGCCTTCTCCATCTGCGCGCGCGCCGCCGCCTTGTCGCCGGCGAGCAGCGCCGCATAGCCGACGTAGAATTCGACCTCGCAAAGCTGCGCAGCCTGCGTCTCGGCCTTTTCGTGCCGGGCCGCGTCGCGCAGCTCCGCCTCGCGCATGTTGCCGAGCAGGAAATGGATCACCGGGCTCGGCCAT
Source organism: Anaerolineales bacterium (assembly GCA_013359445.1). Lineage (GTDB taxonomy): Bacteria > Chloroflexota > Anaerolineae > Anaerolineales > JABWBV01 > JABWBV01. The sequence continues at coordinate 12,230 of JABWBV010000120.1, forward strand.
TTCTCGAGGTCGAGCCGGGCGGCGGCGCGCGCGAGGTCGGGCCACGCCCATTCGCCCGCACGCTCGCGCACGAGGAAGCGCACGATCTGCCCATGGTGGCTGCCGGGATACGCCTCCACGTAGCGGGCAAAATCCTTGGCGGCGTCGGCGTAACGGCCGCGATAGGCCTCGGTCTGGCCGCGCCCGAACGCCGCCGAAGCATTCTTCGGATCGCGGACGAGCAGCGCGGTGAAATCGGCGTGTGCGTCGTCGTAGCGGCCGGCTTCGGCATGGAACGTGCCGCGGCGCAGCCGCGCTCTCGCGGATTCGGGATCGAGACCCAGCGCGAGATCGAGGTCGCGGATGCCGTCCGCGAGGCGTCCGGCGGCGCGGAACGTCTCCGCGCGCTCGATATGGGCTTGCGCCTTGTCCTTTGGTGCGGCTGTGACGACGACGGCGTGCGTGCGATCGGCGATGGCGCGCTCGAACTCTCCTCTCGCCGCGCGGATCTTCGCGCGCATCGCGAAGCCGTGGGCGCTCCGGGGACCGAGCGCCACCGAGCGGTCCGCATCGGCGAGGGCCGCGTCGAGCTGGCCGAGTTCCAGATTGATCCAGGCCCGCCCCCAATACGCGTCTGCGTCTCTCGGATTGGCTTGAATGACGATGTCGTAATCCGCTTTCGCGTCGGCGTAGCGGCGCATGGCGAACAGGGAAGACCCACGCACCCGATGCGCCTTGATGCGCGTGTCCGCATCGAGTTTCCCCGAATTGATCGCCGCGGTCAGGATGCGGATCGCCGATTGCGGATCGTTGCGCTGATTGGCGGCCAGCGCCGCCTGATACGCCTGGCGCGGATCGGCGGGAATGCCGGGCGGGGCGGCGGCGGTGCCGGGCGCTGTAGGGGCGGGCGGCTGGCTTGCAGCTACCGTGATCACGCCGGAAACGATGTTCAGACCCGGCTCGCGCTTGATCTTGTTCAGCGGCTCGGCTGACGCGTTGGTCATGCAGGAATGAGCCGGCACGGTATAGTTCGGATTTGCGGCCGACAGCCAATTCCAAATGCGGCAGTTCGGGTCGCGCAAACACAGCGTCTGGCACGCCTTGGCGCTTGGCGTCACCACAGAGCCTATGTATCGCTGCGGATTAAAGAGCAGGTTCGTGTTCGGCTCGAACGTCGATGTCCTCGCTGGCGTTCCGATCGGCGGCGCCTCTGAGGGCGGGGCGGGAGCGGGTGCCCCTGCGGCGACAATCATGCCCCGAACGTTCTGCGGCGCATATGTCGACTTCTCGCCTTTCGCGGGCGTCAGGCTGAATTGACGGCATGCGGGTCCGCCAATGTTCTGGGGATGCCAATCCCACGCCCGACAGTTCGTGTTGGCGACGCACGATGTCAGGCATCCCTGCATTGTGACGGGGCTATTGAACGATAGGATCGTGTCCGGTGAGTACCCACTCGCCCACACTTCGCCGCGCACCAGGGTCGACGCACGTCCACCGACCGGCGGTGCCGCGGCAGCGGGCGGTGCAGTGGGGCGCGATTTCAGGCCGGAGATCACCAATTCGCTGGGCCGCCCCATCGCGGCCTGGGCGCCAACCAGCTCGCACTGGTTCGCGTGCATCCCGGCCGAACCGCTGGAAGGCGGCCAGTACATCCACGCGAAGCACGCCGCGTTCGCGTCGCAACGGTTGCCGCATTCCGCGGCGCTCGCCGCTTGCGCGCCGCTGCCCGGAATGCGCTTACCAGTGACCCACAAGTTGCAATTGGAAACGCAGCGGCCGGTCACTTGCGACCAAGCGTCTGCGCCAAAAGACAGCGAAGCCACGACCGCGATGCACGTCGCCAGCACGAGACGGAACGCACGCATGGCCATCCCTTCCCCGTTTGCGGTGAAATGCTAGCGCACCATCACGTAGGCCCCTAGGCGAATCCCGAAGGCATTCGCTCGGAAGGAAAGAACCAGGCGCGCGGAAGCGGTGGCGGGGAGCGCTTCCAATACAGGACAATTCCGCTCTTGATTTTCGCGGCCCGCCCGTTAGGTAAAGGGCACGAATTCGTTCCGGATTGTCCGGCGGGCCGGCTAAGATG
>JABWBV010000748.1 GCA_013359445.1 Anaerolineales bacterium
CCCCAACACCACCAACTCCGCCCTGGCCTCTTTCGTGGCCTGGATAATTTCCGTCGCCGGATTGCCAGAAATCAAGCGGGACGAAACCTCCACCGCTTTATCCTGGAGCATATCAACCACCTGTTCCAAAAAATGCTCCAGTGCATAGGTTTTCAGGCCAGCCTCCCGGGGAATCAACACACTCAACACCGAAACCCGACTCCCCAAAGGCAACGGCAAATCATGCACAAATTGGGTCGCCGCCAGAGAATGTTCAGAACCATCCACGGCCAATAAAATATTCAAAGGATGAGGGGTTTGGTTAACCAACATCGTACACCTCCAAAACACAAAAGCGAAAAGGGGCGAGAAGTGCCCCCTTTCATAACGAAAAACATAAATAGTATGCCTCAAGTACATCCAAAATCATCGCCCAAAACAACAGGCAGGTGTACCCAATTCATCAGGGCAATTGACCCCGTTTGTACGGGCGAGACGGGCGGGATAAACGCACCTTCTGCAAACGCGGACAATCTCCCACCCGTCTCGCCCGCCCTCACCTGACGACGCTCCAATTTCCAGCGTTCCGAAAACGGGTATAATCCGCATACCATGTTCCTCGACACCGCCACGCACCACGCCCGCGCCTACCGCGTCTCCACCCCCGTCTATGAAGGCCCGCTCGACCTGCTCCTCCAACTCATCGAACGCGCCGAACTCGACATCACCAAACTCGCCCTCGCGCAGGTCACGGACCAATTTCTCGCGTACCTGTCCAGCCTGGAAAACCGTACGGCGAGTGAAGTGTCCGGGTTTCTCGTCATTGCCGCGCGGCTGGTGCAGATCAAATCCGAGGCCCTGCTCCCCCGCCCCCCTCAACGCGAAGCAGGCGAAGAAGACCCCGGCGAAGCCCTCGCCCAACAACTTCTCGTTTACAAACGCTACAAAGAAATCGCCGCATGGCTGGGGGCACGCGACCAGGCCGGGTTACACACCTTTGTCCGCCTCGCCGCCCCGCCCAAACCCGCCAACGTCCACTTCGACATGGAAGGCATCACCCTCGCCGACCTGCTCAAAGCGGCAGAGCGCGCCTTTGCCGTCCCCACCGCCAAAACCCCGCTCAAAAACGTCGTCGCCCAACCCAAAGTCACCATCCGTGAAAAAATCCGGCAAATCGTCACCGCGATCCGAGAGGGAGGCCACGCGCGGTTCTTTGGCCTGATCGGGCGGGTTCGCACGCGGCTAGAAATCGTCGTCTCCTTCCTCGCCGTGCTCGAACTGATCAAACTCAAACGCGTCACCGCCCACCAAAGTGCCATGTTCCAGGATTTCGACATTTCCCCGGCCAATGCCTGGGATGATAGTGAAAATTTTGAGTTGGAGTTTGGAGAATAAAGTGCCCAACCGCCTCGCCCACGAAAACTCCCCCTACCTGCTCCAACACCAGCACAACCCCGTGGACTGGTATCCCTGGGGGTCTGAAGCGTTGGAACGGGCCAAACGCGAAGACAAACCCATTTTTCTCAGCATAGGCTACGCGGCCTGCCACTGGTGTCACGTCATGGAGCATGAATCCTTCATTGACCCCCGCACCGCCGCGCTGATGAACGAACACTTCATCAACATCAAAGTGGATCGCGAAGAACGTCCCGACCTGGACGGCATCTACATGCAAGCGGTCGTCGCGATGACCGGGAGCGGCGGGTGGCCGATGAGCGTCTTCCTCACCCCGGACGGCGTGCCCTTTTACGGCGGGACATATTTCCCCCCCGCCCGGCGGTACAACATGCCCGCGTTTACCGAAGTGTTGGCCGCCATCGCCAACACCTGGGAAAATGACCGGGCACGCGCCCTCCGTTCCGGGGAACAGCTAAAAACCCACCTGCAACAGGAAATGCGCCCTCTTCCCACCGCCGTCGCACTCTCGCCCGAGACCGCCCAACAAGCGGCGATGGGATTGGCGCAAAGCTACGACTGGAAAAACGGCGGCTGGGGGCAGGCTCCCAAATTTCCCCAACCGATGACAATTGATTTTCTCCTCAACCGCGCCACTCGCGGGGATAAGTTCGCGCTCGAAATTGCCACCCACGCACTCGACGCGATGGCGAAGGGGGGGATGTATGATGTCGTCGGGGGCGGGTTTGCCCGGTACAGTGTGGATGATCGCTGGCTCGTCCCCCATTTCGAGAAGATGCTGTACGACAATGCCCAACTTGCGCGGGTGTATCTGCACGCTTATCTGATCACGAAAAACGCTTTTTACCGCCGCATTGTCGAAGAAACCCTCGATTTTGTAATCCGCGAACTTACCCACCCGGACGGGGGCATTTACTCCAGCCTGGATGCAGATTCCGAGGGCGAGGAAGGCAAGTTTTACATTTGGACGCTCGAAGAAATTCGGGACGTGCTCCGCGAGGAGGCCGACTTTTTCATCGCCGCGTATCACGTCACCGAAGGGGGCAACTTTGAAGGGCACACCGTCCTCCAGCGCGCCCTATCCGACGAAGAACTGGCCGAACAATTTGCCCTCCCCGTCGAAAAAGTCACCCCCCGCCTGCAAGCCGCCCACGCCCGCCTGCTCAAACGCCGCGCCGGACGCATCCGCCCCGGCACCGATGACAAAGTGCTGACCGCGTGGAACGGCCTCATGCTCCTCGCCTTTGCCGAGGCCGGACGCTACCTGCACC
>JABWBV010000121.1 GCA_013359445.1 Anaerolineales bacterium
CTGTCCCCCGACGACCTCCTCACCTTCGCCGAACAAACCGGCATCGTCGGGCGCGGCGGCGCCATGTTCCCCCTCGGACGCAAACAACGCTTCACGCGCGGCGCGTCCAATCCCGTCAAACACATCGTCGTCAACGCCGACGAATCCGAACCCGGCACCTTCAAAGACCGCGTCCTCATGGAAGAAGACCCCTTCAGCCTCGTCGAAGCAATGACGCTCTCCGCCTACGTCGTGGGCGCGGAAAACGGTTGGATTTTCGTCCGGGGCGAGTACCCCCGCGCGTTTTCCCGCCTCGATGAAGCGGTGCGGCAAGCGCGGTCAGCAGGGTATCTCGGCAAAAACATCCTCGGCCAAAAAGGCTTCCACTTTGATATCGAACTCCGCCTCGGCGCAGGCGCATACATCTGCGGCGAAGAAACCGCCCTTTTTGAAGCCATCGAAGGCAAACGTGGCTTCCCCCGCATCAAACCCCCCTTCCCCGTCACGAATGGCCTGTTCGATCAGCCCACCGCCATCCACAACGTCGAAACCCTCCTCGCCCTCCTCGCCGCCCTCAATGTGGGCCTCGAAACCTGGACTGCCCAGGGCACCGGGGTTGGCAAGACCAACCCTGGCTCCCCCGGCACCAAACTCTTCTGCCTCTCCGGTCACGTCGCCCGCCCCGGCCTCTACGAAGTCCCCTTCGGCCTCACCATTCGAGAATTGATCGAAATGGCAGGCGGGGTGGTAGCGAGCGATCACCTGCATCCTGAGCGGAGCGGGAATGAACCCGACGCCCAAAATGACACCGTTCCAGCGCAGTCGAAGGATGCGGATTCAGCAACCCCGTCCACCCTCCAAGCCGTCCTCATGGGCGGCGCGGCCGGCGTCTTCATCGGCCCCGACAAACTCGACACCCGCCTGACCTACGAAGATTGCCGCGCCGCGGGCATCCCGATGGGGTCCGGCGTCGTCATGGTCTTCAACCAATCCGTTGACCTCCGCGAAATTCTCTACCAACTCGCCCGCTTCTTCGCCCACGAAAGTTGTGGCAAATGTTTCCCCTGCCAACTGGGCACCCAACGCCAAAAAGAAATCCTCGAACGCGTGAAAGACGGGGAACTAGAGACGGAAGACCGGCAAACGTTGTTAGATGTCGGCTTCACCATGACCGAAACATCCCTCTGCGGTCTCGGACAAACGGCGGCCAGTGCGGTTGTCAGCGCCCTGCACCGCTGGCCGGAATTGGTCCCTGAAAAAAGCAAATAGAAAATCAAGAATGGAGAAACGCCCGTGCGCCTCGACCTCATTATCTTTTTCGTTATAGCCGTTTTGCTGGTGGGGGGCATCTTTTCCTTCATGGCTTTGCGCCATCTGCAAGCCGAAAAAGTGCGAACAGCAAACTTTAAACGCGCCGAATTAGAAAGGCGGGCGAAAAGCGCCCTCTGGACCGGCGCGACCATCGTCTCCGCCCGGGCACACACTGCCGCCGAAGAAATGCGAGAAAGTGCGCGGGTGGACCTCACTCTGCAAATTACCCCCTCGTCGGGTGAACCGTACACCGCCCGCACCTCCTGGCGGGTCAAACTCCCCCTGCTTTCGCAGTTTCAACCCGGCGCGTCCCTCTCCGTCAAAGTGGACAAAAACGACCCCGACCTGATCTTCCCCAACCAACCCGGTGCAGAATTTTGGTCTTGAGCCATGCAGAAAATCGCCATCATCGGCAACGCGGGCGGTGGAAAATCCACCCTCGCGCGGCACCTTAGCCAACACCTGAACCTCCCCCTCTTTGAAGTAGATCGCTATCAGTGGCTCCCCGGCTGGGAACATCCCCCCGCCGAAACGCTGGACGCCCTCCACGCGGAATGGCTTGCCCACCCCGGCTGGATCATTGACGGCTGGGGAAGTTGGGCAAACCTCGAAAAACGATTTGCCCAGGCCGATACCATCCTCCTCGTCGATTTTCCCTTTTGGCTTCACCTCTGGTGGACAACCAAACGTCACATCCTTGCCCTCCTTGGTCTCTCTCCACACTGGCCTCCCCCAGGCTGTAAACCCTGGCCGGTCACCAAACGCCTTTTTGAAGTCATGTGGAAAATCCAAAACGAAATGCGAACGCCCCTTATCACCCTTGCCTACCAATTTGAAGAACAAACGACCCTCATTCATCTTCGCTCCCCCCGGCAAATGAACACGTACCTGAAACACATTTCGCCGCGAAACACAACTTAGCCCAGTCTAAAAATCCTGTATAATGACCGCCAATCCCACGCACAGGTACACCCCATGTTAAACCTTCAAGGCATTTTGATCGAACATTTTGTCAAAGAACTGAAACTCGCCTATCAGGAAACCTACAGCCTGATCGAACCTCAGTACGGCAGTATTTTAGAATGGGCTGGACGTTTAAGCCTGGAAATCATCTCCAATTCCGACACCCTCTATCACAACGTCGAGCATACGATGATGGTCACCATGGTGGGACAGGCGATCTTGAAAGGTAAACACCTCAAGCAAGGCGGTGTGACCCCACGCGATTGGCTCCACTTTATGCTGGCCCTGCTTTGTCATGACATCGGCTATGTGAAAGGCGTCTGCCGCGCCGACAAAAACGGGGTTTATGCCACCGGCGAAAACGGGCATACCGTCGCTGTGCCCGATACCGGCACCGACGCCTCCCTGACCCCCTACCACGTCAGCCGCAGTCAATTGTTCGTTTGCGAACGGTTTGGGGGCAAAGGGCTAACCGACGTAGACGCCGACGTGGTCAATTCTTACATCGAAATGACCCGCTTCCCGGTTCCGCAGGACGCCGCCCATCAAACCACAGATGGATACCCCGCGCTCGTCCGCGCCGCCGACTTCATCGGGCAGTTAGGCGACCCCGACTACCTTCGCAAAGTGCCCGCCCTCTTTTATGAATTTGAAGAAACAGGGGAAAACAAACGGATCGGTTACCAAAACCCCGGCCAAATGCGCCAAAACTTCACCCAATTTTATTGGAAAGTGGTCCGCCCCTACATCGGTGAGGCGTTGGGCTATCTCAGTGTGACCCAAGAGGGCAAACAATGGATCGCCAACCTGTACTCCCACGTCTTTGAAGTCGAACACGACGAATACCACAAATAACACCCAAAAAACCATCGGAAGTCTCCAACATCCCCTCCTGTCTCCCCCTCAAACGCTTTCCCCCTTCCTTGCCGCTTCTTCTGCACGCCCGAAGTTCGCGGCACCGTCCACCCCCAACACCAACAACGCCATATCATCAAACTGCTCATTGTCCCCTTGCACGGACGTGAGACGCTCAAAAATCGCCGCGCAGAACGCTTCCGGCGTATGATCTTGAAGCGAGGGCAACAACCCGCGAAAATGTTGGTGCGCCATCAGCCCCCCATCCCCACACAACACATCCGTCATCCCATCGGTAAACAGCACCAGACGATCCCCCGGCTCAAGCGCGATTTCCTCCTCGCTTAAATGAAAATCCGGCGTCTCCAGAAACCCAAGCGGGGTGCCGCGCCCGGACAACTCGATGAGCGCGTTTCCCCGAACGAGCAAAGGGCGGTCGTGCCCCGCGCGGGCGTAAACCAATCCCCGCGAGGTCGTGTCTAGCACCGCGTAAAATACCGTCACAAACATCGTCGGTGTGCCCAGTTCCATCAACAAATCATTCACCCGCGCCAGCACCGCGCGCGGGGACGTTTGACGGTAAGCCTCCGCCCTTAGCAGACTCCGGGTGAGTGTCATGTACAGCGCGGCAGGCATCCCCTTGTCCGACACATCCGCAATCGCCAGCCCAAATTTCCCATCTCCCAAATCAATCACATCGTAAAAATCCCCTCCCACGAACCGGGCAGGCACATATCCCGCGGCAAACTGATACCCGGAAAATTGCGGGAAGGTGCGCGGCAGAACATTTTGCTGGACATTCCGGGCCAACTCCATCTCCCGCTCCAACCGTTCCTTGACCGCCAACTCGGCTTGCGCGGCCTCCAACGCGGCGATCTTGGCGCGCAGTTGTTCGACCAACCCCGCCCGTTGAATCGCCAGCGCGGCGTGGTTCGCGAACGATTGTAGGAGCGCGACCTCGCCCGGAGCGAACTTGTTCTTGCGCGTGGAATGGACGATCATCAACCCGACCTGCTCCTCCTGCGCCAGGAGGGGGACCGCCAGACCCGCGCGGAGGAGTGCCCCCTCCAGGTCGGGGTGGCGCGGGGGGATGCCAGGGGGAAATTGATGATAGGGCAACGGCTCCCGCGTGGGGTTGGCGTCCAGCACTTCGGATGCGGGCAGGGTGGGGAGGATGCGTGTGGCGTCCCATCCGCCCGAAGCCAGCACTTCCGCTCTCTGATCGGGGCGGAGAAGATAGAGGATCGCCCGGTTCGCACTGCACAATTCCAGGGCTTTTTGGCAAGCGACGGTGGCGAGCGTGTGCATGTCGGTGGTACTGAGGAGCGTTTGGCCGACATTTTCGAGGGAGATCAGTTCTTGGGTGCGTTGTTCGAGGACGCGGTTGGCAGTTTGCAGTTCGAGGAGTTTGCGTTCGAGGGTGGTTTTGGTTTCGGTTTGGGTTCGTTCGAGGGAGGCGAGGAGGTTGAGGGCGCGTTGCAGTTGGAAGGTTTCGTATTGCAGGCTGTCTTCGAGGGGGAGCAGGCCACGCGTGGCGAGGTGGAGCGCATATTGCTGAACGGAAATCTGACTGGGGTGGGCAAGCGGGTTGGGCGTCTCTGGGGGGAGGTGAAACAGGTCGAAGACGGAAATATCCCCGCGCCGTCCGGTGCCGTTGCATTGATCGCATCCGTGGGCGTGGAAAAAGCTGACCGGCTCCAGCCCTGGTAGGATTTGTAGAATCCGTTCAATTTCGGCGGGGTTGGGCGTGTAGGGGTGTTTGCAGGTGGGACAGAGGGTGGGCAGGCGTTGGACGGTGACGATCCAGGCGATCCCCGCGAGGTGGATGGGGGGTGCACCGAGTTCGAGCAGGTGCCGGAGGACACCTGCGCCCCAAAAAATGGTGTCCAGTTGGGCGAGGACGCGCTTGCCGCGCCGGGCGGCGTCCAGCGCGAGGGGGATGGATTCCGGGGTGAGGCGGTCGAGGATCAACAGGTTGGCCTTCATATGGGACGCGGCCAGGAGATGTTCCTGTTCGGTTTGCCCTCGCTGGATTTCAAAAAAGGTCATTTTGCGAGCGACCTCGCGCGGGAGACGGTAGCTTTTTCGGTCGTGGGTGATGATGATGGCGCGGGTGGCGGGGTTGTTCGCCAAAATTTCCCCCAACAAAACGTGAAAGATTGCCGAGCGTCCGCTGGGGAGGATGGTCTCACCCGGGAGGCCTGCCTGCGCCTCTTTGCCCGCGATCAGAATCATTCCCGGCTGGATTTTGAGGAGTTGATCGAGCCAGGGTTCGAGGTGCGGGAGTTGGAAAAAGTCGCGGAGGCGGAACATGAGGGTATTGTACTATTGTACACAGAAGGCACAGAAAAACAGAAGGACACAGATATTTTTATATATTCTGTGTCCTTCTGTTTTTTCTGTCTTCTCTGTGTAGAGTTAGTTTTGTTCCTGGATGAACTGCCGCTCGTACAGGGTTCGGTATAAACCCGGCTGGGCAACCAGTTCATCATGCGTGCCCTTTTGGACAATTTTACCCTGATCAATCACACAAATCATGTCGGCGTGGCGGATGGTGCTGAGACGGTGGGCGATGACGATGGCGGTGCGGCCTTTGAGCAGGCGTTCGAGCGCGGACTGGATCAGCATCTCCGTCATCGTGTCCACGCTGGCGGTGGCCTCGTCGAGGATCAGGATGCGCGGGTTGGCGAGAGCAGCGCGGGCGATGCAGATGAGCTGACGCTGGCCCACGGATAGGTTCACCGCGCCCTCCAGGATCGGGGTGTCGTACCCCTGCGGCAGGCCGACGATAAAGTCGTGGGCGTTGGCGAGTTTGGCGGCGGCGGTGATTTCTTCCGAGGTGGCGGTAGGCTGTCCAAATCGAATATTTTCCACGATGGAGCCGGAAAACAGGAAGGGGTCTTGCGGCACCAGCCCGGCCTGACTGCGGAGCGAGGTTTGTGTCACCTCGCGGACATCTATCCCGTCAATTTTTACGCTCCCCTCGGTGACATCGTAAAATCGTTGGATCAGTTTCGAGATCGTGCTTTTCCCCGCACCCGTCGGGCCGACGAAGGCGACGGTTTGCCCCGGTTCGATGGTCAGGCTGACCTCGTGCAAAACTTCGGGAGTGTCGTCCCGGTAGCGGAAGGTGACGTTTTCGAAATCCACGCGGCCTTTGATCGGGGGCATTTCTTGTGCGTGGGGCAGGTCGGCGACAGTCGGTTCGGTGTTGAGGAGTTTGAGCACCTGTTCGCCCCCGGCCATGGCGGATTGCATGGTGGTGTAAATCTGGCTGAGTTCTTGAATGGGCTGGAAAAAGCGGGTGACGTAGGACAGGAACGCGACCAGCACCCCGAGGGTGACGGTGCCATTCGTAACCGCCTGCCCCCCAAACCACAGCACAATCGCGGTGGCGAGCATCCCCAAAAATTCGATGGACGGCAGGAAGATGAAGGAGAGGGTCATCGCGGCAACGTGGGCATCGCGGTTTTCCCGGTTGACCTGTTTGAACCGCTTTTGCACGGATTCTTCCTGGGCAAAGGCTTGAATGACGCGCATCCCGTCAATGTTTTCCGCAAGCCGCCCGACCACATTTGCGACGGCGGCGCGGGTTTCGCGGAAGGCAGACTTCGCCCGGCGGGAGAACCATTGCGTGAGCAGGACCATTAACGGAATCACGATGAAGGTGAACAATGCCAGGCGCAGGTTCATCGTCATCATCACGATCACGATCCCGACCAGGATCAGCAAATCGCCCGCGAGGTTGACCAACCCCTGGGTGAGCAAATCGTTGATCGTGGCAACGTCGTTCATCACACGGGAAACGGTGACGCCGACGATGTGCGTGTCGTGGTAGCTAAGCGGGAGTTTTTGCAGGTGGCGGAAGAGGGCTTCGCGCAGGTCGCCGAGGACCCGCTGGCCCATCCACGAGAGGAGGTACTGTTGCCCGGCAGTGGCGAGGTATAGCCCGAGGAACGCGCCCCCGATCAGGACGGCGAGTTGCGTCAGCCGGGTGGAGTCGCCCCGGACGATGGGATCGTCAATGGCGGTTTTGATCAGGTACGGGGTGAGGAGCGTCAGACCGGTGGCGATCAGCATCAGGATCAGCGCGAAGCCGATCCGTCGTTTGTACGGACGAAGAAAGGCCAACATGCCGGACACGACGTTCCAGTCGAAGGCACGGCCTTTTTCGGGGATTTGACCAAAGTTTTCGATGGCGGAGCGGGGGCCTACGCCGGGGGAGAAGGAGAAGGACATGGGGAGGAAGAAGTGATGAGTAATGAGTGATAAGTGATTTTTACTTATCACTCATTACGATTTCTAACTGTTCTTGCGGCCTCAACTGCAACTCGTACAAATCACGGTAGAGGAGCGAGGTTTCGAGCAACGTTTCGTGTGTTCCGCGCGCGGCGATCTGGCCTTTTTCGAGGACGAGGATTTGATCGGCGCGGCGGATGGTGCTGAGACGGTGGGCGATGACGAAGGTGGTGCGGCCTTCCATCAGGCGGGCGAGGGCGTGTTGGATGAGGCGTTCGGTTTGCGAATCCACGCTGGAGGTGGCGTCGTCGAGGATCAGGATACGGGGATCGGTGAGCAGGGCGCGGGCGATGGCGACGCGTTGTTTTTGCCCGCCGGAGAGGGTGATGCCGCGCTCCCCGACGCGGGTGGCGTACCCGTCCGGGGTTTGCATGATGAAGTCGTGGGCTTGCGCGTCCCGTGCGGCGACGATGATTTCTTCGTCGGTGGCGTTGGGGCGGCCAAAGGCGATGTTTTCCCGGATCGAGGCGGCGAAGAGGACGGTATCCTGTAGGACAATGCCGATGTTTTGTCGGAGCGAGTGCATTTGAATGTCCCGCAGGTCGTGCCCATCTATCAGAATCCGCCCGGCGGTCACATCGTAAAAGCGGGCGATCAGGTTGATGACGGTGGATTTGCCCGAGCCGGTCATGCCAAGCAGGGCGATCACCTGTCCGGGTTGGGCGTCGAAGGTGATGTCTTTGAGAACGTTTTTGGAGAATTTGTAGCGGAAGGAGACGTTTTCAAAGCGGACTTCGCCGTGTACGTTTTGGAGTTCAATCGCGCCGGGCTTGTCGTCCACGTCGGGGAAGGCGTCAAGGATTTCAAAGATGCGTTCGCCAGCGGAGGCGGCGATGGACAGGATGGGGATGATGCGCCCAATCAACTGGATGGGGCGGACGAGTTGGGCGAGGTAGGTGGTGAAGGCGACGAGTTCGCCCAGGCTGAGTTCGCCCCGAATGACGAGCGTGCCACCGTACCAGATGATGAAGACCGTGCCCAGGTTGGCGATCAGGTTCAGGAAGGGGACGTTGAATGATTCCAGCCGGGCGGCTTTGGCGGACATGGAAAACCAGCGGTCGTTTTGTTCCAAAAACCGTTCAATTTCCTGGTTTTCCTGGGCAAAGGCTTTGACCACTTGCGCGCCGCGCAGGTTTTGTTCCAACCGGGTGGTGAGGACGGCCAACTGGTTTTGAATATCAATCGAGAGTGGGCGGAAGACTTTGCCGAACGAATAGGCCCGGTGCAGGAGGAGCGGCATCATCAGCACGACGATCAACGCGAGGCTGGGGTTCATCAAAAACAAGACCACCGCGGTCGAGAGAAGCAAGACCACCCCTTCAATGAGCCGCAAGATCGCCCGCCCGGTCAGGAAACGGATACGTTCGACATCTTGAATCGAGCGGGAGAGGATTTGCCCGGCCTCGGTTTGGTCGTGGAAGGAGAACGAGAGGGCGTTGAGCTTGTTTTGGATGTCGTTGCGGAGGTCGTAGGCGACGGTTTGGGAGACTTGCTCCGTCCATTTGCCCTGGAAATAGGTGAGGACACCTTTGAGGAGCGTCAGGCCGAGCAAGCCGAACACTGCCCAGGCCAGAAAAGGCCGGTCGCCCCCAAAGATGCCCCGGTCAATCATCTGGCGGATGAATTGAGGGTTGAGAATGACCAGCCCTTGAATTAAGAACATCGTCACGTAAATGCCGGTGACGATTTTTTTACTGGGTTTGAGGTAGCCAAGCGCCCGACGAAGGATTTGAAAGGTGGAGGGCGCGGAGGCGTTTTGGGGAGAGGAATTTTGAGTTTTCATAACGAACGAAAAGTATTATACCTTTTCCGCGTTAATTAGGTAATTATCTAATTCGTATTGCGTATTCCGTATTGCGTATCGCGTAGGGCTTGTAAAAGAATAACTTTGCCGATCGTTCCGGTGGGATTGTCAAATCCCACCGGGAGGAGCGCCCGGATTTGGCAATCCGGGGCGAGCGGAAAACGCGGACTTATACTTTTACAGGCCCGTAGCATAGAGAATACGCAATACGCAATACGATATACGCAATAAAAAGAAGGACACATTCTCATCCTCTGTGTCCTTCTGTTTTTTCTGTGCCTTCTGTGTACACTTCTTATTCCGGCTCCATCGAAAACTTGAGCGGATAACCCTCCAGCCCCGCCGCAAATTGGGCCTTCCCAATCCGTTTTTGCGCCTCAGACTTGGGGAGCGTTTGCACGTAGGCCAGGCCGGTGTAATGGGCGGTGAGCATGATGTGCATGGCATCCGGGCCAGTGATGAAGAAGATTTTTTCCAGGATCATCACCACGAAATCCATTGGCGTCACATCATCGTTGTGGATCAGCACACGGTAAAGCGGTTCTTCGACGGGGATTTCTTGGGTGTCTTCTTCGATATGGGGGGCAACGCGAATGTCAGGAAAAGCTGTACGCATGCACCCGATTATAACCCTCTCAGGGTATACTTCGCGCCCTATGGACTACAAACTACTTGGCAACATCCCTCTATTTAAAAATTTATCCGACGCAGTACTTCAGCAAATTGCCTCGTGTATGACGATTGTGGAATGCCCGGAAAATACCGTGATCATCCGGGAAGGCGAACCCGGCGACGATTTTTTCGTCGTCCTCTCCGGGGGCATTGATGTGATCAAAGCCCTGGGCACCCCCGACGAACGCCTGCTGGCCTCGCGCGGGGTGGGGGATTTTGTCGGGGAACTGAGCCTGGTCAACCCCGATGGCCTCCGCGTTGCCAGCGTTCGCACCCGCGACCTCTCCCAACTCTGGCGCATGGATCATCGCGACTTTGAAACCCTGCTTTACAAAGAAAAAGCCCTCGCCCTCGAAATGATCCGCGCCCTCAGCGAACGCCTCACCTACGCCCACAACATGACCATTCAGGACTTGCACGAGAAAAACCAAGAATTGCAAGAAGCCTACGACGATCTGAAAGCGGCCCACGAGCAAATCGTAGAGAAAGAAAAATTGGAACGAGAACTCCAACTCGCACACGAAATTCAACAAAGCCTGCTTCCCCCCCATTTGCCCGAAGTGCCCGGCTTTGAATTTGGTGCCCTCATGTACCCAGCCCGCGCGGTCGGGGGCGATTTTTACGATCTCTTCCAACTCGATGCCGATCGCGTCGGGCTAGTCATTGGCGATGTGGCGGATAAAGGCGTGCCCTCTGCCATGGTCATGGCCCAAACCCGTGCCCTCATCTACGCCGAAGCCGCCCTGGAACTCACCCCTGCGCAGGTACTCCAACAGGTCAACATTCACCTCATGCAAATGGGCACCCCCAAAATGTTTGTGACCGTCCTCTACGGTGTTTTGGATGCACGCACCCGCCAGTTTTCCTACGCCCGCGCGGGGCACGAACTCCCGCTCCGGTATTGTGAGGGGCAGGTTGCACAAATTCTCCCCGCGGGCAAGGGCCAGCCCCTCTCGCTCTTCGATACCCCCACCTTTGACGAACAAACGCTGACTGTCGAACCAGACACCCTGTTGCTTTTTTATACCGATGGCATGGTGGATTGCCGCAACCCCGCCGGGGAAGCCTTTGGCCTGAACCGCGTCAAAACCCTGTTTGCCCAATCAACCGCCCTCCCCGCCCAAGAAATCTGTAAAAACCTGCGCGAAAATTTGTGTGCCTTCCAACAAAATGCCCCCCAAGATGATGATGTCACCATCCTGGTGCTACGCACCAAAGATGATTAACCAGGGTGGGACGATCTCAATCGGCCTCGTCCGCCGAAAGGGATCACGAAAAATTACGAATCCTCCGCAATCACCGCCAACTTATCCGCACTAATCACCGTCACGCGCGCCCGGCCACATTTCACCACCCCCTGCGCCTCCCACTCCTTAAGCGTGCGGCTCGCCGTAAACAACGTCGTCCCCGACATCTCCGCCAAATCCTGCCGGGAAAGTGGCATGTCAATCAACACCCCCTCGCTGACCTCCCGCCCGGCCTGCCGCGTCAACCGCAACAACGCTCGCGCGATGCGCCGTTCCACCCGCTCAGTGGACAACTCCCGCACCCGATCCTGAAATTCCCGCACCCGGTCCGCCATGATCGAAAGCGCGTTCCGCTCCAGCCGGGGAATGGCATCCATCAACTGCTTCATCACCGCCCGATTCCACGCCAACGCCACACAATCCTGCACCACCTGCGCGGCAATGGGATAATCCCCCTCGCGCAACACCGCCAACACCGCCAACGTCTCCCCCGGCCCAATGTACCGGATAATCACCTGCTGACCTTCCGGCGTATACTGCATCAGTTTCACCCGTCCGCTGGTCAACACGTACAACGCTCGGGCCGGATCGCCCTGATGAAACAAAAAATCCCCGGCAACCAGCATCCGGGTTTGGGCGGCCTGGACAATTTTTTCCAAATCGGGCACAGACATGCCGTCAAATAAGTCGGCGGCTTGAAGAATAGAATAGTCAATTTTTTGAAGCATAGCGGGCATTATACCAATCCAGTCAGCGCAACTGCCCCCCAAAGCGGGGCATCATCCCCCAGTTCCGCGGGCACCACCTCAAAAAGCACCTCAGGCAACGCCGTTTCCCGCGCCACGCGGCGAATCTCGGCCCAATACCGCTCCCCAGACTTGGTCACGCCGCCCCCTAATACGAACCGCTCCGGGTTGAGCAGGTTGGCCGCGTTCCCGATCCCCACGCCCAACGCCCACGCCGAACGCTGGAGATACTTCCAGGCGAAAGCGTTGCCCTGTGCGGCGGCTTCTGCGAGCTGTTTGGCGGTGAGTGGCCCCTCCCCCCCCAGCCCCTCTCCCGCGGCGAGAGGGGAGTGGAGAAGTTCTTCGCGGGCGTCGGCGGCCAGATAGGGGCCGGAGGCGAGGCGTTCCACACAGCCGCGTTTGCCGCACAAGCAGAGCGGGCCGTTTGGGTCAATGGTTATGTGCCCGATTTCCCCGGCCATGCCGTTGGCCCCGCGCCAGGGTTGGCCGTTCAGAATCCAGCCCCCGCCGACGCCGGTGCTGACGGTGAGGTAGCCCATGCTGGAGAACCCGCGCCCTGCCCCAAACCGGGATTCGCCAAGGGCGGCTACGTTGGCATCGTTATCCACGTGGGTCGGGGCGTCAAATTCTGTTTCCAGGATCGTTTTCAGGGGGAGGTTTTCCCAGCCGGGGACGTGGTGGGAGAGCCGCACGGTGCCGGTTTGATAGTCCACTGGCCCGCCAAAACTGACGCCGATGGCCGCGGGTTTTTCGTGCCCCAACAGGGCGCGGGCGAGGGCGATGATGGTGTGTAAATCTTGGGCGGCGTCCGGGTGGGGGGGAGAAAAGGCGCGGCGGTGATCCTGCCAGGTGGTGCTTCCCCGCGCGAGCAGGGCCGCGGAGAGTTTTGTGCCCCCAAAGTCCAGGGCGAGAATCATTGTCCCCATGCTTTGAAGTCCTTCAAAATGGAGTCGCCGATGAACTCGCACAGGATGGAGTTGTTGGGGACAAATTCTCGTTTGGTGGGGGCGAACCATTCGAGGAGGGCGAGCAGACGTTTGGCTTCGATATATTCGTGGGTGCCGAAGGGGACCTGGCGGAGCAGGGGTTCGGCGAAGGGGCGGAGGACGGAGAGTTCGTACACGAGGGCGGAGTTGAAGATGAGGTCGGCGTTTTCTTGATAGGGGAAGATGTTGCGTTTTTCGCCGCGGGTGACGGATTCCCAGCGGCGGATGGTATCTTGGGCGGTGTAGCCGCGTTCGCGGGCGTCGCGGACGATGCGGCGGAGCAGGCGGGTGTCGGTGGTGGAGACGCGGTTGTAGCGGTCGAGGTTGAGTTGGGTGAGGGCGGAGATGTAGATGCGGAAGGTGTGTTCGGCGGGCAGGTTGGGGAGGAGTTCCGGGTGCAGGCCGTGGATGCCTTCCATGATGATGATTTGTCCTTTTTGGAGTTGCACGGTGTCGCCGGGTTCTGAGGTGCCGGTACGGAAGTTGAAGCGGGGGAGTTGGACGCGTTCGCCTGCGATGAGGCGTTTGAGGTCGTGGGCGAGTTGCTCCCGGTTGAGGGCGTTGATCGATTCGAAGTCGAAGTTGCCTTCTTCGTCGCGGGGGGTCTTTTCCCGTTCGACAAAGTAGTTGTCCATTTCGAGGGGGTAGGGGGAGATGCCGTTGGCGAGGAGTTGGACAGAAAGGCGTTTGGAGGAGGTGGTTTTGCCGGAGGAGGAGGGGCCAGCAATGAGGATGACGCGGATTTGATCCCGGCGTTCGCTGATGAGGCTTGCCATTTCGGCGAGGCGTTGTTCGTGGCGGGCTTCGGCGACGAGGACGATTTCCTGAATACGGTTGGCGAGGATGGCGTCGTTGAGGGCCAGGAACAATTCGCAGGCCACGGCGGCGGTGCGTTTGTTGCCATCGACGAAGGGATGATTACGCGCAATGCCGAACGCATATGCGCCCGCAAGCGCAGCCGCGTCGCTCTCGCCATGGGCAAAGAGGTTCTGCGGCCGCGCCAAGGCGGACTCGAGCAAGCCCGCATCGCGAACGCCGGTCGCGCCGCCATGCTCGGCGAGCTGGCGATTGTGCACGGCGAGAACGAGGTCTTTCGGGAGCCAGCGGGGCTCCTTCACTGCGCCAGCGCCTTAAGCACGCGGCGGCGCTTGCGCATGATGTCCTCCGCCAGCTTCATCAGCTCGGCGGTGTCTTCATCTGCGGCCCTAAGCGCCACGCCGTCGGGCGTTTCGCTGACGCTGAGTTCGTCGCCTTCGCCGACCCGCAGCTTCGCCAGCACGTCCTTGGGCAGGACGACGCCGAGCGAGTTGCCGATCTTGCGGACCTTGAGGGTGCGGCCGACCGGCTTCGCGGGCGCCTGGGCCCGGAAGTCGTACTGCTCGGAGTCCTGG
>JABWBV010000122.1 GCA_013359445.1 Anaerolineales bacterium
CGATCAGACGAGTCGGTGAGCTCGGCAAGGCAGTCGGCACACACGGCGGTGTCGGGCACGATCACGGCAGACACCGGCTCGCCGCTGCCCGCTTCGGGCGGCAGCACCTCGAATCCACTCAGACCCGCCGGAGCGAGTCGCGTGACCTCGACCCGATCCACGCGGCCGGGCTCGGGCAACTCCACACGCAGCCGCGTGAGGAAGGCTTCCACGGCCTCGTTCTCACCCTCGATGGTCATCTCGACGCCGCCTCGCACGTTGGCAACATGGCCGTCGAGAGCCAAGGCGGCAGCGAGGCGGCACACGAACGGACGAAAGCCGACCCCCTGCACCACCCCGTCGACGAGCACGCGTCGCGCGACCCGGGCCATCAGCAGATGCGCGGTAGAGGATCGCCTACGAGGCGGTCCACGACACGTGTCCCGCCGAACGCGGTTTCGAGGAGAACAAGCCCACCCGGGTCGGTGTCGATCGTCCCGACGACCGCTGCGTCCCGGCCGATATCGTAGGCTGCCAGGGTGCTCACTGCGACGTCGGCTGCGTCTGCAGGGACGACGGCGACGAGCGTCCCCTCGTTGGCGACATAGAGCGGATCGAGACCGAGGAGCTCGCACGCGGCCCGTACGGCGGGACGCACTGCGATCCGGTCCTCGTGGAGGCGCAGGGCAAGACCGGATGCCGCGGCGAGCTCGCAACATGCCGAGGCGAGGCCGCCGCGCGTCGGATCACGCATCCAGCGTGTGTGCGGAACTGCAGCGAGGAGGCTGGCGACGATATCGGCCAGGGGTGCGCAATCGGAGCGCACGTCCCCCTCGAGGGCCAGCTCACCCCGGGCGAGCATGACCGACGTGCCGTGATCACCGATAGGGCCGGACACGATCACCTTGTCCCCAGGGCGGACCTGATCCGCGCCGAGCGCCACGCTGTCCGCCAGGATCCCGATTCCCGACGTGTTCACGTACACCCCGTCACCCTTGCCGCGCTCGACCACCTTCGTGTCGCCGGTCACGATCTCCACTCCCACCTCCCGCGAAGCCGCCGCAATGTCCTCCGCCAAGCCGCGCAGCTCGTCCATGTCGAACCCCTCCTCGAGGAGAAACGACACTGCAAGCCACTTCGGCTCTGCCCCCATCACGGCGAGGTCGTTCACAGTCCCGAACACGGCGAGACGGCCCAGCGAACCGCCGGGGAACACCCGGGGTGTGACCACGAAGGAATCCGTCGTGAACACGAGTCGCGCGCTCCGAGCCACATCGACAACTGCGCCATCGTCCTGGAGGCGGAGCTGTTCGCTCCCGTAGGCCTCGAGGATGAGCGAAGTGAGGAGCGCCTCCTGCGCCTTTCCGCCGGCACCGTGAGCCGTCGTCACCTTGGCGTCGGTCAGGCGCGGTTGCGCACGACGCCGCGCCTCGATGCTCTGCAGGACGTGTTCCTCTGGCGCGTTCACATCGCCTCCGTCCGCGTGTCGACCGCGTGCCGGCCGTAGGAGTAGTAGGCGGCACACGCGCCCTCGGCCGAGACCATGCACGTACCGATCGGGTGCTCGGGCGTGCATGCCGTCGCGAACACCCTGCATTCCCAGGGCTTCTTCACTCCCTTGAGGATGTCGCCGCACTGACACGCGCGCGCGTCCTCCAGTTTCACACCCGGCATCTCGAAGCGCGCCTCGGCATCCCAGGCGGCGAGCTCCGGACGGATCGCGAGGGCCGAGTGCGGGATCGAACCGAGTCCGCGCCACTCGAAGTGCGGCCGCACGGCGAAGACGGCGCTTGTCAGATCCTGTGCCTTCGGGTTGCCCGACTCCGTAACCACCCGCGTGTACTGGTTCTCGACCTCGGCCCGCCCTGCGATGAGCTGGTCGAGCAGCATCTCGAGGGCGGTGAGGAGGTCGAGCGGCTCGAAACCCGAGACGACGAGCGGTTTGGCCCAGTCGCGGGCCACGAACTCGTACCCCCGGGTTCCGATTATCGAGCTCACGTGACCGGGCCCGATGAACGCATCGATATCCTGGCCCGGCGCCTCGAGGATCGCCCGGATGGCGGGATTCACGAGGACGTGGTTGCAGTGCACGGCGAAGTTTTCGAGCCCTTCGTCGCGCGCCCGCAGGAGGGTTGCGGCTGTCGGCGGGGTCGTGGTCTCGAACCCGAGGCCGAGGAAGACGACCGTACGCCCGGGTTCCCGCTTCGCGATCGCGAGTGCGTCCATCGGCGAGTAGACGACGCGCACGTCCGCGCCCCGCGCCTTCGCCTCGAGGAGCGAGCCGTTGCGGCCGGGGACTCGCACGACGTCTCCGAAGGCGCACAGTGTCACACCCTCGACCTCGGCCAGGTGGCGTACGTCGTCGATGCGGCCCATGGGGACGACGCAGACGGGACAGCCCGGGCCGTGCACGAACTCGATCCCGTACGGGAGCAGACCGGGGAGGCCGTACCTGTAGATCGAATGCGTGTGTCCGCCGCAGATCTCCATGATCTTCACACGCCGGTCGAGTGCGGACATGCGAGCGTGGATCCTGTCGATCCGGTCGAGGCACAGGCGGGGATCTCGGAACTCGTCGATGTAGCGCATCATGGGCTCCGCGTGTCGTTCTCGCGCAGCGCCTCGCGCAGAAGTGCGAGGGTGGTCTCGGCCTCGGTGACATCGAGGCGTGTGATCGCGAAGCCCACGTGGATCACGACCCAGTCACCCACCTCGGGAGGCTCTTCGAGGAGGATCGTCGAGATGCTGCGGCGCACTCCGTCGAGATCCACGACGGCCTCGCGCTCCCCCACTTCGACGAGACGCCCCGGAATCGCGAGACACATCAGGGCACCTCCGGGCTGGCGGTCTGGAGTTCGATCTCTATGGCTGCGGCGAAAGCCGCGAGGTTCTGCATCACGGCGTCCGACATGTCCGCACCGAGGCCGAACGCCTTGCCGCCGATCCCGACGAAGCTGCCGCGCGGCGTGAAGCCGAGCACGCTGCGGGCGATGCGGAGCACATCCCGCAGAGGGAACGTGTGGGTGGACACGGATCCCTCTTCCTCTCCGTCCGCGAGCGCCTCGAGGGGGAT
This sequence comes from Anaerolineales bacterium, assembly GCA_013359445.1. Classification (GTDB taxonomy): domain Bacteria; phylum Chloroflexota; class Anaerolineae; order Anaerolineales; family JABWBV01; genus JABWBV01. Next base: position 3,053 of record JABWBV010000122.1, read on the forward strand.
CGTGGCAACCGCGCCGGCGCGCACGCCCCGCATCGCATCGGCGACGACGCATACGCCGTCGGAATCCAGGTCCAAGAAGTCTTCGGGTGAAGGTGCGCGGGTGTGGTGTACGACGACGTCGTCGGGGAGTCGCGTGCCGAGCAGATCGAGAGCGGCGAACGCGGCCGCGTCGTCCGCCCGCATCGGCTCCCCGCATGCAACGAGGAGCCGCCTCACGGCGTCCCCTCGATCTCGACATCGAGGAAGTGCGTGGCGCAGGAGATGCAGGGGTCGTAGCTGCGCACGAGCTGTTCGAGGCGGTGGGTGAGCTCGTCATCGGACGCGTCGCGCAGGGTGGGCATGAATGCGACGAGGTCGTCCTCGATGCGGCCCTGGTTCTGGCTCGTGGGCGGCACGATCTGCGCGGCCCGCACGAAGCCGGACGCGTCGACCTCGTCGCCGGTCCCGACGTCATCGCGCGTCTCTGCGGTCCGCTCGGAGGCGACTGGCGTCGCGACTACCGCATCGTCCTCGCGGGCGTCGAGCGCGGCATCGCGCCGGTGCATCTCGGCCTGTTCGCCGACGTGGACGACGCCCGCAGGCTGCTCCGCAGCGACACTCCGGGCAGCTGGGCCAAGGCGGCCCTCGTGCGCGACGTGGTGGTCCATCCGATGCCCGCGTACGTGCAGGTCGCGCTCGCGGCCGACGGCATCCGTGCGGTCACGGATCGGTCGCGCCGCTTCACCCTCGGCTTCGACATCCCGCAGATCTTCGCGCCGCTCACGCAGCTGGCGCGCGACCGTGTGGCAGCCGTGGCCAACGTCGCCTCCGTTCGCGAGATGCTCGGCTTCGACCCGCTCAAGACGCTCGCGACGTTCCTCTCGGGCGGCCGGCCGAGCGGCGGGGACGGCGACGGGTCGGATCCCGATGACGAGGACGAGGACGCCGACGAGCGCGACGAGCGCGATCGGGCGGACGCAGCAGGCTCGAACGACGCGCTCGACGAAAAATGAGCGAGCATTCATTCTTCGCTCCATGATCTCGTTCGAGCTCTCCGAAGAGCAGAAGCTCATCCAGGACATGGCCCGCTCGTTCGCGGCCGACGCGCTGTGGCCGCGCCTGCGCGACACCGAGCGCGATCGCGGCTTGCCGGACGAGCTGCTCGCGCAGGCGCACGAGGGGCCGGGGGTCCCGTGAGGTTACGATCACCCGCCGAAACTTGCCCACGGCCGTCCCATCGGCAGCGGCCGACCTAAAGCGCGCGTAGTCCTTCGCCAAGTCCTCGCGGTGGGCGGCGGCGGCTTCGATGGTGGCCAGGGCGCTCGTCAGATGCTTGGCCATCCCGTCGCGGAGCGTCGTGACCAGTCCTCGGCCCTTCTCGATCGCGAGCCGGGAACCGCCGTCGGTCTCGTGAGTCATGCCGATGGCCCCCGCGAGCGTATTCCACGAGTCGAGGTACCCCATCGAGTAGAGGTCGAACGTCCGCCTCACGAAGTACAGCCAGCCCTCCTTGTCGAAGGCCATCGCGCTCGCTCGCCCGAAGATGTCCGTCCGTTGGTGGCCTCCCTGGTGGACAAAAAATTTATTGAACAAGTTGAAGAAGATGGAATTGTCTATTACCAGGTCAATTTAGGCGGTCAGAAAAGTAAACCTATCACCACCCCACGCAAAAGCCCGTTAGATGGGTTAGGTGAGTAACACGTTCGGGGGCGTTTAATATCCCAATGCGCCCGTTTGCCCCCTTCCTTATTCCCTTAATTATCGTGTTGGGATACCTGATCCCAACCATTTTTCTTTTCCGCCAGAGAAATTGGCGGACCTCTGACAAAGTCCTGCTATTGATCGGCCTGGGGGTCTCTGCGGTTTGGGTACTGACCGCAATTCCAGCAGGGTTGGGGAGTGTTTTCCCGACCATCGCTTGGAAACGGATCGAGCCTTTCCTTTTTCTTACCCTGAGCGTCGTTTTTTTAGAATTTACCCGCGCCTTTCTCCAACAAAACCAGCCTTCCCTCCTCAATTGGGGCCTGGCGGTCGCAGGTGGCCTGGGTTTTGTCTTGTTAGATACCGGATGGCTTGCCTTGCCCGATTTTACCCTGGCAATGGGGCCAATGGTCATTTCAAACCTCACCCTATTTCCCCTCCTGAAACAAACCATCCCCACCATTTTTATGGTCAGCGCATGGGGCGCAATTCTCGGCGAATACCTCAAACGTCGTAGCCCTCTCCACCGCAACCGAATGCTCTATTGGATGTTGAGCACCGCCGCCATGATCGGCGGGGCACTACTGTTACTCCAACAAAATTGGCTCTGGGGAGTAAGCATCCAATGGGCCGGAATGGCCCTCCTGGTCTACACGGTCATCCACCCTCGGCTCTCCGATCTCGCCACTGGAATTCGCCGGGGCATCCGCTATGCCCTAACGATCCTGATCCCCATCACCGTGGCCATTGGCTTGAGCAGTGGCATCTTTTATCTGGTGGGAACCGCCGAACTCTTTCCCCTCCACCTGACAACCGACGCCGTGTTTAGCATGGTGCTCACCGGCGTCTTGCTCTTTATCCTCTACCAACCCCTGAGTCAAATCACGCGTAGAGCCTCCAACCGCCTCCTCTTCGGTCAGCGATACGAAGCGGAAACCGTTATGCGCGAATACAGCCAGGCCATTAGCCAGGTCATCTCGCTCGAAGGCCTCACCGCCGCCACCATGGGCATTTTCCAAAAAGCCTTCGAAACCCAGCGCGGCACCCTCCTCGTCATGGACGACATGGACGAGCGCGGCTGGTACCTCAAAGTGCTCCCCGGCCTGGGCGTGCCATTTGGCGAGCCACGGTTGTTTTTGCGGAAAAACTCCCCTCTCGCCCAATGGTTTGCCGACAATGCCGAACCACTCCACCAATATTTTTTAGACGTTGACCCACGTTTTCAGGAACAAAATTCCCGCGAAATGCAAGAATGGCGGCAGTTGAACATGGAAGTTTTCCTACCCGTTCGCCGTTCCGATGCCGTCATTGGCCTGATCGCCCTGGGCCTGCGCCGCGCGGGGCGCGCGTACACCACGTCCGAACTCAGCCTCCTGCAAACCCTGGCCGATCAAACCGGCATCGCGCTCGAAAACGCCACCCTGTTCGACGGCGTACAACAGCGTGCCAATCAACTCACCCTCCTCAACGAAATCGGGCGTGTGATCACCACCGCCCTGGACCTTGAACCCGTGATGCAATTGATCGCCAAACGCCTCGAAAACGCCTTCAAAGGCATGTCCGGGTTTATCTTTTTAGTGGACGAAGCCCAACAAGACCTGGTCTTAAATACCGTCTTTGGCACCAAACGCACGCTCACCAGTGCCCTGCGGGTCGGACCGGGGCGGGGCTTGATCGGCTGGGTGGCCCAACACGGGCAATCGGCCCTGGCATACGACTTACAAACCGACAGCCGATACGACTCCCAAGTTGAAGGTTTCCTCATCCCCAAAGGACGCGCCGCCCTCTGTGTGCCCGTCCGTGCCCAAAACCAGATCATCGGCGTCATTTTATTGGTAGACGCCTCCCGCACCAGTCTTGGCCCTGCCGAACTCAGCCTGCTCGACTCCATTGCCTCCTTTGCCTCCATTGCCATCAGCAATGCCCGCCAAGTCGCCGCACGCGAAGCCCAGTTGCGCCGCCAGGTCGAAACCCTCCGCATCGAAGTAGATGAACTCAAACGCGAACAACATGTAGACGAAATCGTGGGCACCGAATTTTTTCAAGGCCTGCGCCAACGCGCAAGCCAGCTACGCCGCCGCACACCGCCCCCCGAAGACAATCCAAACCAAGGTGAAGCACAATGACAAAAACCATAGGCATCCATTCTTTTCGCAGGGGCACGGGAAAAACCTTTTTTACCGGAAATTTAGGCCTACTCCTGGCCCAAGAGGGGTGGCGCGTTGCCATCGTGGATACCGACTTTCAAGCCCCCGACCTCCACACCCTGTTTGATATCCCCCTCACCGAAATCACCACCACCCTCAACGATTATCTGGACGGCAATTCCCCGCTGGCCTCAGCCATCTATGAGGTCACCCACCGCGTCTCCGCCCTCAAAGGGAAACTGTACCTCCTCCCTGCCAGCACCGACCACAATGCCATCACAAAAATCCTCCGCCAGGGCTATGCCGTGGAAAAACTCGGCGAGACCTTTCGCCAACTCAGCAAAACCTACGCCCTCGACGCCATCCTCATGGACACCTCCGCAGGGCTAACCGAAGAAAGCCTCCGCTCCCTCGCCCTGGCCGACTCCGTCGCCATCGTCATGCTTCCTGACCAACAACACTTTCAAGGCACGGCAGTCATGGCCGATCTCGCCCATCAACTTCGTGTGCCATCCATTTCCCTGGTCGTCAATCAAGTGCCTGAGGTATACAACCCCGCGCAAGTCAAACTGGAAATCGAAACCAAATACGAAAACCCTGTACTCGCCGTCCTCCCGTTTGTCGAAGAATGTCGCGCCGATGAGCAATTTTTCGTCCTCAAATACCCCACCCATCCACTCACGGTTAGTTTAATGCAAATTGTCTTGGGGCTTTTGAAGTAATTAACAGTTCCCCCGTTTCTGTCCTGTTAATCCTGGTAGAACCAAACCATCTCAATCGGGGCCATACACCCCCCGCCACAACGTTTCATACCCGCGCACTTCCGCCGCCCACCGCCCATCCTCCCACCCCAACTCCGGCTGGACAATCCCCCGGATTTGCGCCATCTCTCGCAACCCGCCACCCGGTAGCACCAACCCCAACCGCACCCGCCGCAACAACAAATCATCGAGGTGAACCACCGCCTCCGCCCGCGCCGCCCACCGCAACTCCGCCCACAAAAACGGCAAGTCAGCAATCGGGGATAACTCCTCTGGCCGCGCCGCCGACACCAACGCGGGCGCATGAACATGATACCGCCCCGCCAACCGCAACCCCACCGGCGAGATCAACGGCCCCAACCCCTGCAAAATCTCCACCAGATCGCCCACCGCCCAACTAAAATCCGTCGGTTCTGGCTTATCCGGCAAAAGATGGCGCACCGTATTCAACGCATCCCGCGCCATCAACCGGAACGTCGTCAACTTCCCCCCCGAAACGGTCAACAACCCGTTTTCCAACCAAATCACATGCTCCCGCGACTCCTTCGACGGACTCCGCCCGGTGTCCACCACCGACCGGATGCCCGCCCACGTCGCCTGCACGTCCGCCCGCGTCAGTTCCTGCGCGGGAAACGCCTTTTGCAACGCCCGCAACAAATACCCCGTCTCCGCCTCGCTGATCTTCGGATCGGTCTGCAATTCCCGCCCGTGATCGACATCCGTGGTGCCGAAAATCGTCACGCCCTCCCACGGGATCGCAAACACCGGGCGGCCATCTTCGGGATGAAGAAACGTCACCGCGCGGGTGAGCGGCAACCGCTCGGGCGGGATCACCAGATGGCTCCCGCGCAACGCCCGGAGACGGCGCGGCTGTCCGATTTGCATCCGCAATTCATCCGCCCACGGGCCTGCCGCGTTGACCACCACCGTCGCTTTCACTTCCGCCGTGCGTCCTTGCCCATCCGGGGCTTGATCCCGCAGAACGACACCCCGCACCTGCCCCGCCTGGTCCCGCAACAAATTTTCCACGCGGGCATAATTCAAAGCCACCCCACCCTCGCGGGTCGCCGTTTGCAGAACCCGCAACACCAACCGGGCATCATCCGTTTGCGCGTCAAAATACCGGTAGCCCCCGCGCAAATCCGGCGTCGTCAGCGGCGGACACAGTTCGCGCATATCCATCGCATCATACGCCCGGTGACTCATCTGCCCGGCGAGCAGATCATAAACCATCAACCCCGCGCGGAACACCCACCCCGGAATGGAGTCGCCTTTCAAGTTGGCATACAGAAAACCCAACCGCGTGATCAACCCCCTCGCATCCTTCAACAACTTTTCCCGCTCCCGCACCGATTCGAGTGTCATTTTGATTTGCGCGTTTTTGAGATACCGCAAGCCCCCATGCACCAACTTCGACGAACGGCTGGACGTGCCCGACGCGAAATCGTGCCCCTCCACCAGCAGTGCCCGATACCCCACCCGCACGGCCTCCCGCAAAATCCCGGCCCCAGTGATCCCCCCGCCGATGATGATCAAATCCCACGGGCGGTCGAGTTGGTTCCAAATTTCGTCGCGAGTGTTTCGCATAGTTTGTAGTGAGGCACGCCAGTGCCGTGGTTACGCACTTCCGTGCGCGACTACGAACGAAAAAGTTTGCCCGGATTCATGATCCCCTGCGGATCAAACGCCCGGCTCATCGTCCGCAATACTTCCATTCCCAACGCCCCCTTCTCCCCCTCCAAATACGGCGCGTGATCCGTCCCCACCCCGTGCTGGTGGCTGATTGTGCCACCGTGGGCGGCCAGGGCAAGGCTCGCGGCGGACTTCATCTTCTGCCAGCGTTCCAGCAACTCGTCAGGATCGGGCGTGCGGCGGAAGAGGTAGGTGACGTAGATGCTCGCGCCGTCGCGGTAGACGTGCGAGAGGTGGGCGATGACCAGGGCGCGTTCTCCTGTGGGGGCCAGGGCGGTATGCACGGCGCTTTTGATGGCGTGTGCGGCAGAGAGAACGTTTGCCCACGGGACGGCGGTTTCGAGCGTATCCACTGCAATGCCGCGTTCCCAGAGGGTGTTTCGCAGGTAGGGGGTGAGGAAACGGTTTTTTCGCCAGGTATGTCCGGCAAGGGTTCCGGTAGGGAGGCCGCCAAATGAACGAAAGAGGGCGTACGCTTCGCGGCGAGTCTGGCTGACTTCCCGGTGGGAGCCTGTCACGCCGAAGATGAGCAGACCCCGCGCGGGGCCGTACCCCAGCCAGGTTAACCCGCGCCCGGCCAGGGCCATTGTGCGACTGGTTCCGGCGAGGGCGAGGTTGGCTTCGGTTTCATCGGCGTCGCTGAAGCGCATCATCGAGAGGGGCAGTCCGGCTTGGGCCGCGGCCCGCACTGCGCGGACGCCGCTTTCCCAATCCTTGAAAAAGACGCCGTAAAAATCTTCCGTCTCGGGCAGGGGGCGCACCCGGACGGTGGCGTGGGTGATGATGCCCATGCGGCCTTCGGAGCCTAAAATGAGCTGGCGCAAATCCGGGCCGGCGGCGCTGGCGGGGAAGGGGGGCAGGGTCAACGGGCCGGCAGGGGTTTCGACGTGTCCGCCTGCAAACAGGTCTTCGATGCGTCCGTAGTGGTAGGATTGTTGCCCGCTCGAACGGGCGGCAATCCAGCCGCCGAGGGTGGAGTATTCAAAGGATTGGGGAAAATGGCCGAGGGTGTAGCCGCGCGGGCGCAGGGCGGCTTCCAAAGCGGGGCCGGGGATGCCCGCGCCGAAGGTGGCGAGGTGACTGGTTTCGTCGAGGTGCAGAAGTTGGTTGAGGCGGGAGAGGTCTACGGTGAGGGTGGGGGCGTCCCCCCGCGGGTTGATGTGGCCGACAACGCTGGTGCCGCCGCCGTAGGGAATGAGGGGAATCCCCGCGCGGGTGGAGTAAGCGAGGAGGGTGCGGATGTCTTCAGGGGTGGCGGGGTAGGCGACCGCGTCGGGGTACGCGGTGATGCGCCCGGAGCGGAGGGCAATCCAGTCGGGCAGACTCTGGCCGCGGGCGTGTAAAAGCCGGGTTTCGGGATCAGTTTTGAGAAGGGGGTGGGTAAGGTGAGCGGGATCAGGCACCCCGCGCAAGGCCGTTTCCCAGGCGGTGTCGGGGGAGGGGGTCAACGTCCCGAGTTTGTTTTCTAAAAACGGGACGGACGTTTCAGGTAGGGGATAATGAATGGAGGTGTCCCCCCATCCATTCCAGCGTTTCATGGGAGGGTGTAGTACACACAGTGTTGAGGGGTCGTGACGACTTCAATCGTTGGAGAACGAGTGAAGTCGTCACGACGATGGAGATTAATTTCCGTCGCCGAGTTGGGAGACCTGGCGAAGCAGGCCCAGGACGAGGAGGCCTAGTTTTATCCCTTCTCCGGCAGACATTTCGGGGCGTCCGCCATCTTTTTCTGCACGTTGAACGAGCATGTAGGCCGCGCCCAATCCGGCTAGCAGGCCAATCCCTGCCCCGATCAGCAGGGCTTTGGTTTTCCAATTATCTTGTGGTTCAGTATCCATGAGTAGGTTCCTATTTTGGTTTTCGTGTTGGCATAACCGCCTGAATTTTGGCGTTGAAACTCTGGGCCTGGATGACCGGCTCGACGGCTTTGTCGGAGTATTCACGGACTTTGAGCCGCACGAGGTCAAAAATACCCTGTAAACGGAACATCCAGCCGGGCATTTTCTCGAACAATTTCAACACCCCATACGCCGACCCGCCCAAGAGTGCGAGCGGAATGAGGGAAAAGAACATTGCGGGCAGGATCAGCCAGATGAGGGAGGTATTCGCCCACTTGCTGACCTCGCCGCCGCGCGCGACCGCCACCACAGGCAGGACACACGCGCCCAACATGATCACCGTTCCCACACCAAGCGGGAAAAAGACCTGCCAAAACATCTGGCGACGGTGTTGTGCGTGCGTTTCAGGGTTGCGAGGAGGGGTGGGGGGTGGGAGGTTGGACATGGGGATATTTTAACATGATTCAGATGCCACGGAGCGAGGATGATAAAATCTAGCTATATGTCCCTCTCCCAACTCCTCTCCCTCTGGAAATACACCCCCCAAATCGCCGAAAACATCGCCCACTGGGAAACAATCCCCGCCCGGACCGCGCGGGGCACCGCCCTCCCGCCTGATCTCCACCCCGGCCTGGCAGACGCCCTCCGCGCACAAGGCATCCACAACCTGTACATCCACCAATCCCAAGCCTGGGAACACGCCCGCGCGGGGCGGCACGTCGTCATCGCCACCGGCACCGCCTCAGGCAAAACGCTCGGCTACAACCTCCCCGTCCTCGACCACCTCCTCCGCCACCCCGACGCCCGCGCCCTGTACCTGTTTCCGACCAAAGCACTGGCGCAGGATCAGTGGACAGTCATCAGTAAGCAGTATTCAGTAACCAGTGGGCAGACTTCGACCACTGCTTCATTGACCACTGACCACTCGCCACTGACCACTGCCATCTACGACGGCGACACCCCCCGCACCCATCGCCCCGCCCTCCGCGAAAACGCCCGGATCATCCTCAGCAACCCGGACATGATGCACCTGGGCATTCTCCCCTACCACACCAGTTGGGTGAAGTTCTTCCGCAACCTGCAATTTGTCGTCATTGACGAGATGCACACCTACCGGGGCGTATTCGGTTCGCACGTCGCCAACGTCCTGCGGCGGATCAAACGGATCGCCGCGTTTTATGGCGCGGCCCCCCAATTTATCCTCACCTCCGCCACCATCGCCAACCCCGTCGAACTCGCCGAAAAACTGATCGAGGCTCCCGTCGAAGTAGTGCGGGAAGATGGTTCCGCGCGGGGGGCGCAACACTTTCTGATATACAACCCGCCCGTCATTGACGAAGACCTCGGCATCCGGCGCGGGATTTTGCAGGAGAGTGTGTATCTGACTGGGGATTTGCTTACCTATCAGGTGCAGACGTTGTTGTTTGGGCGGTCAAGGCGGACGGTGGAGTTGATGCTCCGCTATTTGCGGGAAGGCAGCTCCTCTTCTCCTCCGCCCCTCCGCCCCTCTTCTGCACCAGCGTCAACGCTGAGTGAAATTCGTTCTTACCGCTCCGGTTACCTGCCCGCGCATCGCCGCGAGATCGAGCGGGGACTGCGCGAGGGGACGGTGCGGGCGGTGGCGGCGACGAACGCGCTCGAATTGGGCATCAATATTGGGGGGATGGGGGCGGTCGTCCTCGCGGGGTTTCCGGGGACGATCTCGGGAACGTGGCAACAGGCGGGGAGGGCAGGACGCGGGAGCGAGGAGTCCCTCGCGGTCCTGCTCACGTCGGCCAACCCGCTCGATCAGTATCTCGCCCGACATCCCGAATATTTTTTCGCCCGTTCGCCCGAATCGGCGCTCATCAACCCCGACAATTTGCTGATCTTGCTCGATCATCTGCGGTGCGCGGCGTTTGAACTGCCCTTCCGCGCGGGGGAAGGGTTCGGCCTTGTGACCGGGGAAACGGTGGCGGAATATCTCGATTTTCTCGCCCAGACCGGGGAACTGCACCCGTCGAAAGACAAATATTTCTGGACCGCACAGGATTACCCCGCCCAACGTGTGTCCCTCCGCACCGCGTCCGCGCGGCGAATTATCCTGCAAACGTTCGTAGTCCCGCACGCCAGTGCGGAGCCGCACGCTCGTGCGGAACTACAAACGGAGGAAGTGCGAACGCTGGGGGAGGTGGACGGGGAATCCGCGCCCTGGATGGTGCATCCCGGTGCGATTTACCTGCACGAGGCGGAAAGTTATCTCGTTGACGAACTCGATCTGGAGAGTGGGTACGCTCGCCTGCACGCCATCGAAACCGATTATTACACCGAACCCACGCAGGAAACGGAAGTCACACTCATCGAGTTGAAGGAGGAAACGCCCGTCCCCGGTGGGATCAAGTCCCACGGCGAGGTGCAGGCGACGACGCAGGTGACGGGGTATCAAAAAATCCGGTGGTTTACGAGTGAGCGGTTGGGCAGTGAGCCGCTGGAAATGCCCCCTTCGCAACTCCAAACGACAGGCTACTGGCTCTCCCTGGCGGAGGAGACGGTGGATGCCCTGCGCGAGGCGGGTTTATGGAGCAGTGATCCGAACCGTTACGGCCCGACATGGCCCCGCGCCCGCGACGCCGCCCGCGCCCGCGACGGGTACCGTTGCCAGTCGTGCGGCCTCCCCGAAAGTGGCCCCGGCTCCTTCGGACGTTCCCACGACGTGCATCATAAAATCCCGTTTCGGCAGTTTGTCTCGGCGGAGGAGGCGAACCGGCTCGATAATCTGGTGACGCTCTGCCCGCCGTGCCACCGCCGCGCGGAGACGGCGGTCCGCATCCGGTCGGGGTTGTCCGGGCTGGGGTTTGTGCTGGGGAATCTCGCCCCGCTCTTTTTGATGTGCGACCCGTCCGACATCCAAACCCACGCCGATCCCCAATCCCCGCTGGGCAACGGGCAACCGACCGTGATCATGTACGAGCGCATTCCGGGGGGCATTGGGTTGGCACAGCGGTTGTTTGAGGTGCATGGGGAGTTGATCGGGGCGGCGTTGGAGCTGGTGGCGGCGTGTGCGTGTGCGGATGGGTGTCCGTCGTGTGTGGGGCCGGGG
>JABWBV010000123.1 GCA_013359445.1 Anaerolineales bacterium
ATGATCCGCTCCATTTTTTCCGCGCTCATTGCCTATTTTGTCGGCTCGTGGATTTTGGGTTCCAACCCGTTTCAGGGCGAACTTCTGCTGGCGTTGGTCTTTGTCCTCGTGGGCATGATCCCCCTTTATGGGATGACCCTGCTCTTTGACGCGGTGATACTGAAACTGAAAGAAGCCAACGCCCTGATCAACCTGATGCAGTGGGTTGTCAACTTCCTGATGGGCGTGTTCTTCCCCGTCGCGGTCCTGCCCCCTGTCATGCGGGTGATCGCCCTGCTTTTCCCCCCCACCTGGATGACGAACGGCGTGCGCTCTGCCCTGCTCGGCATCGGCTTTTTCTTCGGCGAATGGTATCTCGACCTGGCTGTGCTGTGGGGCTTCCTGCTGATTGCCCCCCTGTTTGGCTACTGGATTTTTATGAAAGTGGAAAACAGCGTACGGCGAAACGAAGGGGTAGGGCAGTTTTGAAATAAGGGAAATTGCCAGTTCCCACCACTTTCCTCACGCCCCCACAAGGATTTTTCCTCATGCAATCCTCCCTCCCTACCCTCACTGGTTTTTCCGCCACCTGGTCTGCCTTCTGGGCCATGGTCAAAAAAGAACTCATCGTCATGGCGCGTTACCCCGTGCAATTTGTGACCTCCTTTGTTCAGATATTCATCATCATTGCCGTGTTATCCCTGGCGGCGACCATGTTTTCGGACGGGGCCGAGGGGGGCGGCGCGAATACCTCGGGGGTAGTGGCCTACGGGTTCATCCTGTTCATTTTTCTGAGCGACACCCTGTGGACCATCGGCGTAAACGTGCGCCACGAACAGGTGCAAGGCACGCTCGAACAGCTTTACCTCGCCCCAGCCAGTAAATTCGCCAACCTGGTCTCCCGCGTGGCAAACCTGCTCATTTGGACGGGCGCCATCTCCATCATGTCCATGTTTGGCATGGCCGCCATCTTGGGCAAACTGCCTTTTGAAAACCCGTTGCTTGGACTGTTCATTTTATTGATGTCCTTAAGTGGCACGTTTGGCATAGGCTTTGCCTTTGCCGCCCTCACTTTACGGATCAAAGAAACCGCACAAACAGTGGCGAATCTGGCCCAGTTTGCCTTCATGATCTTTTGCGCCTGTTTCTTTCCTTTTTCGGCCTTACCTGGCCCAGTCTTGTTCGTTTCCAGACTTATTCCCCTGTCCTACGGCGTAGACGCCTTCCGTTCCACCTTGATGGGCTACCCTGCCGGTTTCCCCGAACTGGCCCCCATCAACACCGAGCTTATCATCGTCACCGCATTTGGCCTGCTGATGCCCATCCTAGGTTACTGGCTCTATTGCAAAGCCGAAGACGAAGCCCGACGGTCAGGCAGTCTTGCACAGTTTTAGTGCTCGACCATTGGTTGATCGATAATCGATTGACCACCCACATAAAAGGAGATTCCCCATGAATACCGAAGAACGTCTCAAAATCCTCGAAATGATTGCCAACCAACAAGTGACCCCCGAAGAAGGCGCACGCTTGCTGGAAGCGGTCGCCCCCCCCGCCAGTGCAAGTGCCCCGTCCGCAGTCCCCACCCCCGCGCGGGTCGCGGAAAGTGCCCCAGCCGCGGTGTCCGCCCCCGTCGTTTCCCCCTCCAATGGGGGCGGGGCGAAACGCCTTCGCATCCACGTTGTCGAGGGCAAAGGCACGAAAGTCAACGTCAACCTGCCCCTCAGCCTGATGGAAGTCGGCTTACGCTTCGGCGGGCGCTTTGTGGACGAGTTAAAAGACTTTGAAGGCGAAATTCAAATGCTGATGGAAGCCGTGCGCCACGACGTGACGGGCAAAATCGTCGAAGTAGACGACGAAGATTCGCACGTCGAAATTTATATCGAATAGGGGCAGGGGGAGGCAGGAACCCCCTTTGCCTATTTCAGGGTCTCCCGAATTCCCCTTGCAGAACTCGGGAGACCCTTTTTTCGGAACTTTCTTCTCTAAACTGAACGGTTACGTTACTCTTTTAGGTTAATTACGGAGAAGCTATGGAAGCGAAGATAAGACGCCCCGCTGGAATGTTCGGATTTACAACTATCTGGCTTGGGCAATTGATCTCAGTGTTGGCTACCAACATGACCGGATTTGCGCTCACCATTTGGGCGTACGAAAAAACCGGACAAGCCACCGCCCTGGCGCTGGTCCAGGTCTTTTTTATCACCCCTTTTCTGCTCATGTCTCCCATCGCCGGGGTGATGGTGGACCGGTATAACCGCAAAACGATGATGGCGGTCAGTGATATTGGGGCAGGGGTAGCGACCATTATCATCTTGGTGCTCAATTCGATGGGGGTGTTGGAAGTCTGGCATCTGTACATTGCCGCGGCGATTCAGGGCACTTTTAACACCTTTCAGTGGCCTGCATATTCCTCTGCAATCAGTTTGATGGTGCCGAAAGAGCAATATGGCCGTGTGAATGGGATGATGGCACTCGTCGAAATGGGACCGGGCGTGCTCGCCCCGATGCTCGCGGGGGCACTGCTCCCTTTCATTGGCCTGACCGGGATTTTGACCGTTGACGTGGTAACTTTTGTCTTTGCGGTGGGGGCGTTGATGGTCGTTTTCATTCCCCAGCCCAAACAAACGGAAGAAGGCAAAAAGGCACAGGGCAATGTCTGGAAAGAAGCGGCGTATGGTTTTAGGTACATTTTTTCCCGACCCAGCCTGTTAGGGTTGCAGTTGGTATTTTTCTTTGCGAATTTTTTTGTGGGGATTGGGCAAGCGATTGTCGCCCCTATGATTTTGGCCCGGACCGGAAATAATGAATTGATCTTCGGCTCTGTACAGTCCATAGGGGCGGTGGGCGGGATCATTGGCGGCGTGGTGATGAGCGCGTGGGGCGGGTTCAAACGCCGGACCAATGGCGTCCTGGCTGGGTGGCTCTTCTCCGGGATCATGTTCGCCATCTTTGGGTGGGGAACCCAATTGTGGATTTGGGGCGTGGCCTTTTTCTTGAGTTCCGTTCCGATTGCCATTATCAACGGCTCGAATCAGGCGATCTGGCAGGCAAAAGTGGCCCCTGACCTGCAAGGGCGCGTATTCTCCGCCCGACGGTTAATTGCCTGGTTTTCCAGCCCGCTGACCCCGATCATCGGCGGCACCCTGGCCGATTATGTCCTCGAACCTGCCATGCGTGAGGGGGGGAGTCTGGTAGGCACCTTCAGTTGGCTGGTGGGCACTGGCCCCGGCGCGGGGATGGCCCTGATCGTGATCGCCGCAGGGCTATTGTCCGGTTCCGTAGGGCTGTTCGGCTACCTGTTTCCCGCTGTTCGCAACGCCGAAGATTTGCTCCCCGATCATCATCAGGATGCCGCGGCCCCTCCTGATGCGATGGAAAGTGCGCCTGCATAAAGATGGTTGGTCGTAGCGGTTTCAACCGAGCCACCGACTGAAGTGGTCTATCTTTTTTGCGAGTTTTTCCACTTTGAGTGTGAGTAATTACAAAACGCCCGGATTTTTGGAAATCCGGGCGTTTTTGTTCGATCTATGGACTTAAACGTTGACCGCCAGGGTGAGGGGGGCACCCTGGCGGTCAACGTTTGTATAATACAACAAACTGACCGCTTTGGCAAGGGTTATGGACAAAATTGATCCCATGAATTTTCTTGAGCTTTCCCCTTTTTTCGCTTTCTGAATATGGTACACTCGCCGCTATGACTGAACCATTTTCTTTTTGTTCGACCAGTTCCCGCGAGGCCGAGGAACAACTTTTTGGTACGGCCACACGGGCCGATTACTGGCTGGCGTTAGAAGTCCCCCAGGCATGGGGGAAAAAAGCGTTTGAAGACAGCGATTTGCCTGCGGCGGTAAAAGCCCGTCTCGACGAAGTTTTGCAGGGGCGGCCCAACGCCCGGTTGCAACTGATCAAGCGGGGCGGGGCGTTTGATGGGGAAGGGATCGCCTTTTTTGTGGCGGTCAACCACGAAGAACAACCCAACCTGTATGAATTCCGGCTTGAGCGTTACGAGGACTTGCTGACGCTCGACATTCCGGGCATTTTCGCCGAGCGGGAAGCGTTTTGGGCGCACGACCGGAAAGCGCCGTTGTTTTTGGTTTGCACGAATGGCAAGCGCGATGCCTGTTGTGCGAAATTCGGATTACCCGTTTATGAAGCTTTCCAGGCCTATGCGGGGGAGGAAGCCTGGCAGACCACCCATTTTGGCGGGCACCGTTTTGCCGCGAACGTGGTGACTCTCCCGCACGGGGTGTTTTACGGCTACCTGACCGCGGAAGACGTGCCCACGATTGTAGACGCCCAGCGCGCGGGGACCGTTAACCTGCCCCGATCCCGCGGGCGCGCGTGTTACGAAGAACACGTACAGGCCGCGGAGACGTTTTTGCGTCAACGCACAGGCTTGCTGGAGTTATACCGCTTTAAGCTCATTGAAATCCAGGCTTTGACGCCCGATGAGTGGACGTTCCACTTTGGCGATTTGCGGACCGGGCAGACGTATTGTGTGCAGGTGCGGCGGGAGCCTGCGCCGGTGCCGGTGTTGAAGAGTTGTGGGGAGGCAAGGCCCTCGCAGTTGACCCGGTTTGTGTTGGTGGATTATGGGGAATATGGAGCGGTGGGGACGTATGAGGGGGAGACAGGGTAGATAAGGTAGATAGGGTAGATAAGTTCGGTAGCACCCTGAGCGGAGCGGTAACTGGCTCGACTCTTGAATAAAGTTATGTCCAGCGTAGTCGTAGGGTGCGGCAGAGGGTAAGGCAGAAAAAATGATATGAAACAAAAAAGCCCCGATGGACGGGGCTTTTTTTGTTGGGTTCCCAATTGGAGGGGGAGAGATCAAGGTTCTGTGGAAGCGATTTCCAAAAATTCCGATAGATTTATGATACCACACATCGGGGATAAAAATTTTTTTGTGTCTATCCGAAAATTTTGTAAACGCCCACAAGGGGCTGACGCCCATATAGGCTGACGACAATTTCCAGATTTAAATTTCCGAACTCGACAGGGCGCTTGGTTTATCGGGGATTGTCCAAGCCCGCCGTGCGTTTTGTAGGGTGAAAATGCACGGGGTTAGGGAATTTACGACGTGTGGGGAAAGCTTTTTTACACAACGTTTGCGCCATTTTTAAACGGGATTTGCGTTTGCCTTAATCAAGGCTGTTTGCAAATGCCCATTGAAACGCTGTGCGGAATTTTGTGGAGCATCGTTTGGGATGGTGTGCAAATTTGTGATTTGCGGGTGTGCAAATTTGTGATTTGCGGGCGTGCAAATTTTTGATTTGCGGGCGTGCAAATTTGTGATTTACGGAAACCATCTTGCGTGACATCTGCGAGCCACAAAATTTGGCAGTTTCCAGGAAATGGATTCGCATCCTTTCCATCGACAACCGAAATTTTAATTTTTAAAGATCAGAACGGTGAGAAATCCTGGGTGGGCGGGAACCCAATGACTTTATCAGTCATATAAGCCCACCCAGGAGCACTCACACATTGCGTTTTATGCCTCAAGTTGAATCGCCATCTCACGCAGAACTCGCAAGCCACGGGATTTATGCTGGCGCACCAGTTCTTCCGAGATGTGCATGGCGGCGGCAATTTCTGCGGTGCCTTCGCCACGGACGACGCGCTCTAACACTTGCTTGCGACCATCCGAGAGTGTCGAGAGACCTCGGTAAAAGGACGCTCGCTCTTGCCTGCGTTCGATAGCGGCTTCGGGCTGTTTGAAGGGGGCATCGGCCAGGGAGAACTCGACCGCTTCGAGGGGGACGAGGCCCCAGCGTTGGGTGCGCCGTCGGGCTTCCCGGATTTTGTTTCGGGCAATGCCTTTCACGTAGGCGGTGAACGGGACGCCCAGTTGGGGTTGGTAGCGCCCTCGTTCCACTTCCAAATAGGCGGTGGCGACCGCTTCCTGAAAGATGTCTTCGTCCGATTCGAGGGTGTTGTTCTGCATGCGGATAAACCTTCGCAGAGCCGTGGCACCACCGTCTTCCTGCCAATCTTCCCAGGCATACGCTCGATCGCGTTCGCATGGGTTGCTGGCGGGCAATAAACGCCTGATCAACAATTCTTCTGTATCCAGGTGTGATCTCATAACAAACCTCCAACAGGTTGAAAGAAAACGGAACAGTCTATTTAGTTGTTAAAGTGCATCTCGCGAGATAAACCGGGGAGTCCCCAAAAAAGGGACGATCCCACCAACTTTGAATGCGCGTTCTGCCAAATTTGTGACAGGATTTCGCGCGGATTGACGATTTTACTACAAAATCCCGGAATGTTTAGGGATACGAATTAAATTTAAATAACTGTACCTACTCATCAAGAGTAGGAAATTCCGAAAAAAAGGATGGAGGGGGGACCTTCCCTTGAATTCCGATTGCTACGAATTCCCCGAAATTCCCCATCTCGCCCCGAGTCCGAAAAGCTACGTCACCCGTTTGAAAAAACTGGTCACCTTTTCCAACAAGCCCTCCTGTTTTTCCCCAGTCAAGCGCGCGACCACCTCGTCCGGCCAGGGTTCGACCATCACCTTTCCGTCGGGGAAGATGACGGTGGGGACGGAGAGATAGCCTTTGGCGAGAACCAACAATTCGTCCTTCCAGGCCGGGTCGCCCTTGTGGATGTCCCGCCATTCGTAAGGGATTTCTTTTTGATTGAGCAAGCGCGCCAGTGACCGGGCCTGCCCGCAGTAATCATGTCCGTAGATGATGAGTTTGGGGGGTGTTTTCGTTTCGTCGTCCATACTCGTATTTTACTCTTGATGTTAAACTTGGTATGCGAGTTGGATGGTTGGTTTGTTGGTTGTCAAAGCGTTTTTTCAGGTTCGTAGTGGCGGGTTCAACCGCTCAAAACCACGACTGAAGTTATCACGACCAATACGATTTTCAGGGTTGACCAACTGTCAGTAACCCAACCAACAAACCAACTCCCCTAAACTCCCCCCAATTTCCTCCAATTCCCTTCTTCACTCCTTCCCCCTCCCCATGCTCCCCTCCCATCTCCTCCCCACCTTTGAGCCTCTCGCCCACCCTGACGCGGTCGTGACCGTTGCAAATTTGCGCGTGACCGTCCTTACCTCCCGCCTCCTTCGGATCGAATATAGCCCCACGCAAACCTTTGAAGATCGGCCCTCGCAGGCGTTTTGGTTTCGCCGCCAGCCGGTGCCGGAGTTTGGCGTCCTGCAGACCGAAACCCACCTGCAACTCACCACGCACCACCTACAACTCACCTATTCCCTCGGCCAACCCCTCTCCGCGGAGACGCTGTCCGTGACGCTTCGGGCGCAGGGCCACACCTGGCACTACGGTGACGCGGACACGGAAAACCTGATGGGGACGTACCGCACGCTCGACACCATTGACGGGCGGGTGCCCCTCGAACGGGGTCTGCTCTCCCGCGCGGGGTGGGTGGTGGTGGATGATTCCCGCTCGTTGGTGTTTGATGATCGGGGGTGGCTCACGCCACGGGGCGCGGCGGAAGCGCCCCAAGGGGTCCAGGATTTGTACTTCTTCGGGTACGGTCACGACTACACCACCGCGCTGGCTGATTTTCGTAAAATGGCCGGGCCGGTGCCCCTTCTGCCCAAGTGGGCGCTGGGGAACTGGTGGAGCCGGTATTGGGAATACACTCACGAGGAAATCACCCAACTTATCCGCGATTTTGAGACGCACGAAATTCCGCTGTCCGTCTGCATCATTGACATGGACTGGCACATTACGAACACGGGCAACGCGTCCTCCGGCTGGACGGGCTACACCTGGAACCGCGACCTGTTCCCCGATCCGCAGGCGACGATTGACTTTATGCACGCGCACGGGCTGAAGACTTCGATGAACCTGCACCCCGCGATGGGTGTGTACCCGCACGAGGAACAGTACCCCGCGTTCGCCCGGTGGATGGGCATTGACCCCACGTCCGGGCAACCGATCCCGTTCGACATCGCCGATCCCCATTTCACCCGCGCCTATTTCGAACTGCTTCATCATCCCCACGAAGCGATGGGCATTGATTTCTGGTGGATGGACTGGCAACAGGGGCAGAAGAGCAAGATGGAGGGCCTGGACCCGTTGTGGTGGCTGAACCATTTGCATTTCTACGATCTCGCCCGCCCGGCGCAGGGGAGCAGGGGCGCAGGGGAGAAAGGGAGTAGAGGCGCAGACTCCCCTATCCAACCATCTAGCCAACCAACCAACCAACCAATTCCCCAATCCCCCAAACGCTCTTTTGTGTTTTCGCGTTGGGGCGGCCTGGGCAACCACCGCTACCCCATCGGCTTTTCCGGGGACACGGTCATCTCGTGGGGATCGCTCGCCTTCCAGCCGAACTTCACCAGCACGGCGGCGAACGTCGGGTACGGGTGGTGGAGCCACGACATCGGCGGGCACTTTCACGGGTACGAAGATGCCGAACTCTACACGCGTTGGGTGCAGTATGGCCTGCTCAGTCCCATTTTGCGCCTGCATAGCACCAAAAACCGCTTCCACGAACGGCGCCCGTTTGGCTGGGATGCCGAAACCCTGCGCCTCACTCGCCACGCCATGCAGTTGCGCCACCGGTTCATCCCCTACCTCTATACCATGTCCTGGCGCGACCACACCACCGCCGAACCCCCCATCCGCCCAATGTACCACGCCCACCCCGACCGGGAAGAAGCGTACTTCACCCCCGACCAGTACACCTACGGAAGCGAACTGATCGCCGCCCCGTTCGTCACCCCGCGGGACCCGCACACCCGCTTGTCCCGGCAAGTCGTCTGGCTCGCACACGAGGCGTGGAACTTCTTCACCGGCCAGCATTACCCTGCCGGTTGGCACGCCCTGCACGGCACGCTCGACGACCTGCCCCTCTTCGCCAAACCCGGCGCGATGGTCCCCCTCTGCGACTGGCAAGACTGGCGCAACCCGTCCCGGCTGGAAGTCCACCTCTTTCCGGGGGCGGATAACACGTTTGAACTGTACGAAGATGATGGGGAAAGCACCGCCTTCCAACACGGGCACCACGCCCTCACCCCCTTTGACCTGAAATGGGAGCAGAACCGCGCCACGTTCACCCTCGGGCCGGTGACTGGGGATGGGACGTTAATCCCCGCCCCGCGCGAATACACCCTCCACTTCCGCGGGGTCGCCGCCCCCGAACAGATTCACGCCACCCTCAACGGGACACCGCACCCCCTCCTCCCCAAACACGATCCCCGGACGCAAACGCTCACCTTTCCCGACCTTGCCCTTGCCCCGTCGGATCGCCTCGAAATCACGCTTCACGTTTCACGCGTCAACGAGTCAGCGAGCCAGCGCCTGAACGAGTTACAGCGCATGGTGACGGCGTTTCGGCTGGAAAACACCGCCAAACAGGTGTTGTACAACGCCCTGCCTGACCTGCTCGCCGACCCCGCCCGCCTTGCCGCCTTCCGCCCCACCCTGGCGGACGCCCACCTGCGCGCCCTGCTGGAAACGATCACGGGCGCGGGCGTGCATCGCGTCGCGCACACGAACGAGGAAATGGTGATCTTATGGAATACGGGAACCCAGGGTGCCCTGCCCCTCACCTACCATCTTTCGACCGAAAACACCCGCGCCTGGCAAGCCCTCAACCGCTTCGAGGTGGAAACCGGCCCCGTCCCGGCGTTTAAAGGGTTCCTCCCGGCGCGGGATTGGGCGCGCAAGGTGTGGGAGGTCGGCGTGCGCTATGGGGAGGTGTGGGAGGGGGTGGAGCGAGGGAAGTAGGGGGGGGGGAGGAGAAAGGGAGAAAAGGGGAAGAGAAGAGGGGACTTTGTGGGTGTTTGTAGGAAATGTAGGAATTCATTGGAACTTCAAGTTCCGATGCGTTCCTGCCAATTCCTACAAGTTCCCATAAATTCCCTTCCCTCTCCCCCATCAAAAATTAATATTTCCTGTAAAATAAATAGCGGGAGTCTTTTATGAACCTGTCGAATCCTTACATTGCTGGTAACCCCGTTGGTGGAACCCCAAATTTCATTGGTCGCGCAGACATACTGCGGGAAGTGGTGCGCGTCTTGCGTCACCCGGCCCAAAACGCGATTGTCCTCTTCGGCCAACGGCGGATCGGGAAAACCTCCGTCTTACAACAACTTACCGAACAATTGCCCAAAGAGGGGCCGTTTCATTCCGTTTACTTCGACCTGCAAGACAAAGCGGCCTGGCCTTTGGCGCGGGTGTTGACGGAAATTGCCCGTACCATTGCGGATGCGCTCCATCTGCCTGCGCCCGATTTGGGAAGCGACCCGGCATGGGCTTTTCATAAAGAGTGGCTCCCGGCGGTTCTTAAAGACCTTTCGGTCTCTGAACAAAACCCCTCTTCATTAGTTCTTCTCTTCGACGAGTTCGATGTCCTGGCCGATCCCAAAGGGGGACAGGCCGGGGCTGAACTCTTCCCATATCTCCGGCAATTAATGGCACTCGATCCCACCCGGCTACAATTTGTTTTTGTGATCGGGCGCAAAGTTGAGGATTTGGAGTCTATTGCCCTGTCTCTGTTCAAAGGCACGCAAGCCCTACGTGTTTCCCTGCTCGACCACGACGATACCCTCCAACTGGCGCGCCTCTCCGAGCAAAACGAGAGTTTGCACTGGGCACCGGACGCGCTGGAGAAGGTATGGGAACTGACGCATGGGCACCCTTTTTTGACGCAACAATTGTGCTCGCGGGTGTGGGAGAATTTATATGATGACGACCCTTCCAACGCCCCGGCGGTTATGCCGGAAGATGTAGAGCAAGCGATCCCAAAAACGCTGGAAGCCAGTCGTAATACGATGGAGTGGATATGGGGAGGGTTGCCTCCCGCCGAACGGGTGGTCATTTCCGCCCTGGCGAAAATGGGGAACGAACCCATTACCCAGGAACAATTGGAGCAAATGTTGCGGGAAAGCGGCGTGCGGGTGGTCATCCGGGAGTTGCAAAATGCGCCGCAGTTATTACAGGATTGGGATTTGCTGGAGCCAGTGGATGGGGGGTTCCAGTTTAAGGTGGAATTATTACGGCGTTGGCTTTTGAAATATAAGCCACTCAATCGGGTGCAGGAGGAATTGGATCGTCTGATTCCCCTAGCGGAAAACTTGTATCAAGCGGCAATGGCTTATTATCGTGCTGGACAGGCGGACATGGCTGAAAACCAGGTACGCCAGGCGGTGGCCTCGAATCCCAACCATGCGCGGGCAAATGAATTGCTGGCAGACATCTTGATTTCAAAAGGGGAGATAGACGATGCGATAAAAGTTTTAAGAGCCTTATTTGAAAACCAACCTGTCAACGCTCGCCCACGCCTGGTAGAGGCGTTATTTAAAAAAATCGAACGTGAGAAAGATGAAATCGAACATATTAATCTCTATCGCCAAATCTTAGCGGTTGATTCTCGCCACCCGAGAGCCTCCAAACAGGTGGCTGAGTATGAGCGCGCCCAACGCCAACAAGAAATGGCACTTGAATTAGCGAAATTGCAGACGCTTGAAAATGAAAAACGCTACCGCGAAGCGCTGGAATTGGTGAAAGAACTTGCCGGTAAATATAACGAAGAACGCGATTGGCAACCGGAGGTAGAACGGATAGCGCAGAAAGTCAATCTGGCAGAAATCTATCAACAAGCCATCGAAGCGTTGCACAAGGGGAATAAAGAGGCCGCGATTCAGGAATTCGTCCATGTGCTTACGGTAGAACCCAGGTATGAAGAAGCCACCCGCTTTTTGCATCAAGCCATTAATGGAGAAGATATTCCCGCTTTCAAACTGCAAATTCAGAATTTACAGAAAGAAATAAACGATTTACGAGAACTGAAAACATTCAAACAACTAACTATTCTTAAATTACAAAACGTAAATTTGAGAAATAGTTGTCAACAAGCAGACAGGCAAATTGAAAAATTACAAAATGAGAAACAGAGTTTACAAAGTACCAACAAGGAACTCAAACTAAAAATTCAGATCCTAGAAGCGGAAAATGAGAGGCAGAAAAAAAATGTACGCTCTGGACCCCCTGCAGTGTCCCCAAAGGATCTCCCGGCCTCAGCGAGTAGACCTGCTCCTCCCGCCGTTCCCTTGCGTGCCGAAAATCAGACTTTACAACCGAATACGAAAAGTCCTTCATCATCTCCCCAAACCGTTGCTAACAAAGTGTCCAGTAGTCCTCTGACTCCTCTTCCTGCCCCGAGCTTGCGCCCCGAAAATCAGACTTCACAACCGAATACGAAAAAACCTTCCTCATCCGAACCAATTCCTACCCCCAATAAATCCTCCTCCTCGAATCCTTTCGATTATCTCCGCATCCTTTTCTGGGTTTTCTTTGCCCGCCACCATTTGGAAAAGTATCAGAAAGTGTATGGTGAAGATTCTCTTCAATCGGTTGGTAATCGGTTAGCCTTTAGCCTCATTTGGTTGCCCTTGGTTCTACCCACCCTCGCGCTGGGATTAGAAACCCTCCCCAGTAGCGACATTGCTTGGCTGCCCGCTATCTATCTATGGATCAGCGGAGGTATAAGCCTAGTCTGGCTGCTTTCTGTATGGCTTGCAGCTTGGCTAAATGAAACCAACCAGGCAAGTGGTGTGGCGATAATAGTAACATTTTCCATAGCAGGTGGCATAGCTGGTAGCATAGCTAGTAGTATGACTTTCAGCATAGCATTTGGCGTGGCATTTGGGATGATATTCGGTGTGGCGGTCAGAATAGCAAGTATCCTAGCAAGTAATTTGGTACAGAAAGTAGCAGGAGGTGTTATCTTGCCTATTCTGGTAATCATCCTAACAGGCAAAGTAGCTGGTGTTGTGGCTGTTGTTATGGCGTTTATTGTGGCTACCTACATGGATGATGAGTCTAAGTGGATAAAAGCCGGGATTTTTACTCTTGGTCTCTTAGCATATGGTTTTCTCTTATGGTTCTGCTATTTTGGTGGCTGGCGAGTATTTTCAGGATAAGGAGACATCCATGCACAACCCCTTCCCCCACGGCAACCCCGTCCTCCCCCCTCACTTCCACAACCGCACCCGCGACCTCCGCCGTCTCGCCAGTCGCATCACCACCGGCCAATCCACCGCCATTGTCGGCGAATCGCGCACGGGCAAAACCTCCTTGCTCGAATATCTCCGAACGCGAGAAACCCGGCAAAAACTGTATGGCGATTCCGCCCCTTGTTGGTATTTTTCCTACCTGGACTGGCAAACCGGACAACAATTGACCCAAGCCCAATTTTGGACGCAAGCCCTTGAAGAACTCCACGCCGACATCATCGCCCCGAATGGAGACCATTCACGGATTGCCCAGGCGTATCAGCTTTGCCAGGAGAACCATTTTGGCAGTTTCGTCCTCGAAAAATTGATCGCCCAAATCCAACAAGCGGGGTATCGGCTCATTTTGCTGTTGGATGAGTTTGATGCGCTTGTTCAAAAAGACTCTCAACTCAACAGTGCGGAATTTTTTGGCGGGTTACGGTCTATTGCCACCCGTAGCCGGGGGGCGCTCGTGCTCGTTACCGCCAGTCGCCAACCCCTCAGTGCGCTGAACAAAGCCACCCAGGAATTCAACCGCACCGGGTCGCCGTACTTCAACTTTTTAGACGAACTCGTGCTGGAACCCTTCTCAGATCGGGCGGTGGCGAAGTTGTTGGGGTTGGGGAAGGAGCGGTTTACGGCGAATGATCGCCGTTTTCTGGCGCGGGTGGGTGGGGGACATCCGTATTTATTGCAAGTGGCCGCCGCCGCGTTGTGGGAAGCTTACTCAGATGAAAAAGAGGCGGAGAAACGTCACGCCATCACCCGCAGTAAGTTGCACAAGACCGCGTCAAAAGTCATCGAAGATACCTGGCGGTTATGGTCGCCGGAAATGCGGAAGGCGTTTATGGCGGTGGCGCTGGATCACGATGAGATGTACGGGCTGGATCGGCATGTGTTGGATGTGCCCACCTTGTTGGAGGAACTGCCCGACCTGACCCCCGAACTCGATGCGTTGGAAAGTCAGGGGTATATCCAGCAAGCGCCGAACACCCAAAGCGGTTGGCGAGTGCGCCCTGAAGCGTTTGTCTGGTGGTTGAATGAGGAGCTGATCCGCGCGGTGCGGAATCCGGGCGGGTTTGAAACGTGGATTCAAACGCAGGAATGGGGATCGTTGCTGAAAAAGGGGCAACGGGATCAGTTGGAAAAGGCGGGGCGGGGGTTGCGTGAATTTTTCAAGGAGGGGATCGGCGGGTTTCTCAAGGGGGTGGG
>JABWBV010000124.1 GCA_013359445.1 Anaerolineales bacterium
CCCCCCGCGCCGCAATCCGTGAGGGCACGCCATCTTTATCCAGGTTTTGAATCCCAGCCGCGCCCAGTTCCATTTCGCCCCCCGGCCCAATCATCGCTATGGCGACTTTTTTACCGTAGCGCTCTATCAAGATAGGTGCCGCTTCAAAAACGCCCATGCCCGCCAATTTTCCCGCTGGCTCAAATTGTGCGCCCTCAGGAGAAAGGCGAATGATCTGCCATTGGTTGTCATCTGGCTTGTCTTCGAGAATGAGCGCCTTGATGTTGAGATATGTGAGGGCCAATCCGGTTGTGCCACCGGCGTTCGCCTCCTTCACGCCCCCCGTCAGCGGTGATTTCCCCCCAATCGAAATACGGTCACAGGACGACAGCCGGTGTCCGACCATCAGCCCTGGGGCGAAGATGAGTTTGTTTTGTGCGCCGAGCGGTTCACAAAGGCCAGGGACTTCATCCACCAGGATGCGAGCCAGCAAGCCCCGTCCCCCAAGGTGTTGCCAGGTTTCGGGGGTGGGTTGGATGGTTAGGGTTTGGTTACGGGTGTTAATGCGCCAGATATTCATGTGATTTTGCTTCTACTCCTTTCCGTATGGATACCAATAACTCTTCACCCCACCTTCCACGTCCCAGTGAACGTGTTTAACTTCGGTAAATTGATCGAACCCTTCCTGCCCCAACTCGCGCCCGCCGCCGGTCATCTTCATGCCCCCAAACGGCCCGGCGTAGTTATCGGTCAGGGGATCGTTGATCCAGATCGTGCCCGCTTTGACCTCTTCAAAATAGCGTTTAACCAGTTTCGCGTCATGTGTCATCAGGCTTGCCCCCAGCCCAAATTGCGTATCGTTCGCCAGCGCAATCGCCTCGTCAAAGGTTTTGTACGGCATCAGCGGGATGGTGGGGCCGAAGGTTTCTTCCTGCATGATTTTCATCGAATGATCCACGTTGATCAACACCGCCGGTTCGTAGAAAAACCCCTTCTCGAACCCCGCGGGGACCTTGCCCCCGGTCAGAATTCTGGCCCCCGCGCGGACCGCGTCCTGCACATGATCATCCACCTTCGCGCGAAAGTGGGGGCGGAGCATTGGGCCGATGTCCGTGTCTGGCTCCAGGCCGTTGCCCAGTTTCAGTTTGCTGACAAAATCGGCCAGTTCTTCGGAAAACTGGCTGAACATACTTTCGTGAACGTACACCCGCTCGGTGCTGGTACACACCTGCCCGGCATTGAGCAACGCGGAATACGCCAACCCCCGCACGGCCACGTCCATTTCGATGTCGGGGGCGATGACCATCGGGTCTTTGCCACCCAGTTCGAGGTGGAGTTTTTTCATCATCGGCGCGGCGATGGAGGCGATCCGCTGTCCGGTAGCGACCGAGCCGGTGAAGGCGATCATCCGCACGTCAGGGTGACGGACGAGCACCTCGCCCGTGTCGCCGTACCCGGTCACAACGTTGACGACGCCGGGGGGCAGGTGGTCAAACGCGACCTCGATCAGTTTCAGCGTCGTGAGCGGGGTGAATTCCGAGGGTTTGATCACGACCGTGTTCCCCGCGGCGAGCGCGGGGGCGATTTTCCACGCCAGGAGGAGCAGGGGAAAATTCCAGGGGACGATGCACCCGACGACGCCATAGGGTTCTTTGATCACGAAATTGAACTGCCCCTCTGCGCCGGGGGGGATGACGCGGCCCCGGTCGTGGCGGCCTATTTCGGCGTAGTAGTCGAAGGTGTTGTGCGTCCAGAGGAGTTCTTCCTCGTTTTCGACGTAGGGTTTGCCTTCTTCGGTGGTGAGGAGGTGGATGAGGTGTTCTTCGTGGGCGCGGATTTTGTTGGCGACTTCGTGGAGGAGGTTGGCCCGTTCTGCGCCAGGGGTGCGCGCCCAGCCGGGGAACGCCGCCCGCGCGGCCCGAACCGCGGCTTCGACATCTGCGGCAGTTCCCCGCGGGGTTTCGGCGAGGAGTTCTTCAGTGGCGGGGTTGATCACCGGGATGGTTTCTTGCGCATGGCCGGTGGTCCATTGACCGTTGAGGTACATTTTTTCCATAAACAAGGCTCCTGTGGGGTAGTTAACGAAGGGCGGCGAGAATGTCATCCCAGGCGGTGGTGTAGAGGATTTCTTGTGCGCCGAGAGAGTAAATGTATTGGGCGGTGGCTAAAATGTTGTCGGGGGGGTAGATGAAGGGGTTTTCGAGCGTTTCGAGGGCGATGAGGCTTTCGTCTACCATGACGGTGGTGGGTAGTTCACGGAGGAAAATGGAATTGGCGGCAAATTCGGGATCCAAGGAAAGGTTGATGAAGACTTCGGCGGCCAGTTTGTGGGCAGGGGAAGCGATTTTGGGGATGCAAAAGTTGTAGATGCGTAACAGGGTGCCTTCTGGGGGAAGGGTGTAGTTCATTTCGGCGTTGATTTGTTGGCCTGCAAGAAAATCGCGGCTGAAGCCCTGGGCCAGGCTGGTTTTAAAGAGGGCGAGGTCTTCCCAATAGTGGAGACTGTCTACCCCGGAAAAATTCGCGGCGTGTTGGACGATGAGGTCTTTGGCGGCATTGATTTCGGCGGTTTCGGTGGTGTTGGGGTTGAAGCCCAAATATATCAAGGCCGCGCCGAGGGCTTCGCGGGGGTGGGCGAGGAGGGAGGTGCGCCCGAAACTGGGGGTTTCAGCGGTTTGCTCAAAGAGCGCATTCCAACTGGTGGGGGTGAGGCCTTGCCCGTTGATGTAGCCCAGGCCAATGGTGCCATAGGTGAAGGCGGCACAGTATTGGTTGTTGGCATCGTAAGCCAGATTGCGGAAACGACCGTCGATGTTGTTGACGTTGGGCACATTGTTGGGGTCATACGGAGTGAGGAGGGTGCGATCTTTGAGCAGGCCAACGGCGTAGTTGCTGGCGATAATGAGGCTGACCGGATTGGATGTTTGCGTCGCCAGGGCGATTAATTCTTCATCCGAGGTGTAATAATGTTGAATCACGGAGATGCCAGCGGCCTCGTCCAGTTCTGTGATGACGTTGTCGTCTACCAGATTTCGGGGCGTGTAGATGATTAATTGAACCGGATCACCCCCTTGCCCGGTACTTAATTGTTCGGGCGCAACGGGGGTGGGGCGTGGGGCACCGCAAGCGGAAAAAAGGAAGGCCCAGAGGAAAATGGGCAAGAAAAGGAGAGAAGGTTTTTGTTTTTTCATAGCGGATTTTTGTTTGGTGAGGAATTTTGAGGTTGAAAGGGGGATGGGATGCAAGCGTTTTGTCTTTTACAAGCGCTTCATTTTGTAAGTATAACAGGAAAGATTTTCCGCTAATGGAGTTTCCGCCATTATAATAAAGGCGCATTAACAATCATGGAGCACGTTTCCGACATTGTGCTTTTTGGTAAAACTTGCTTTGTGTGAGCAGGTAGATTTTTCTAATTTTGGAGGCTTACGTTGGATACAAAACTGCAGGAACTTAAGAACAGGTTATATGAAATCAATGACCTCAACATGGCTGGGGGGGTTTTGGGGTGGGATCAAGCCACCTATATGCCGGTAGGCGGTGCCCCTGCCCGCGGGCGTCAAATGGCAACGTTGGGGCGGATTGCTCACGAAAAACTAGTCAGCCCGGAGATGGGACAGTTACTCGAGGATTTAAAACCGCTTGAGGATAGTTTACCCTATGATTCCGATGATGCCAGCCTGATCCGCGTGGCGCGGCGCACCTACGAACGCCAAACCCAGGTCCCCTCGGATCGATTGGCCGCGTTCTTTCAACACTCCGCGGAATCTTATCAAGCCTGGACGGAAGCTCGCCCGAAAAACGATTTTAAGTCTGTTGAGCCTCTGCTCGAAAAAACGTTGGATTTCAGCCGTGAACTTGCCAACTATTTCCCCGGTTACGAGCATGTTGCTGATCCGCTCATTGACTTTTCCGATTTTGGGATGAAAGCATCCTCCGTGCGGCAGGTCTTCGCGGACTTGCGCGCGCAACTGGTCCCCATGGTGAAAGCGATCACCGAACAGGCTCCCGCGGACGATTCCTGTCTGCGCCGCACCTACCCGAAGAAACAGCAGATCGCTTTCGGCGAAAAAATCATCCGAGCCTACGGGTACGATTTCAACCGGGGCCGCCAGGATGAAACGCACCATCCGTTTATGACCAAATTTTCTTTGGGCGATGTGCGGATTACCACGCGCTTCAACGAAAATGATCTGGGCGATGGGCTGTTCAGCACCCTGCATGAATCCGGCCACGCGATGTATGAGTTGGGCATTTCGCAGGATTTTGAGGGTTCCCCGCTTGCCAACGGGACCTCGGCGGGGGTGCATGAGAGCCAATCCCGCATGTGGGAGAACATTGTCGGGCGCAGTCGCCCCTTTTGGGAACATTATTACCCTCAGTTGCAAGCAACGTTTCCGGGCACTTTAGATGATGTCAGTCTGGATACGTTTTATCGAGCGATCAACAAAGTCCAACGGTCCCTCATTCGCACCGATTCCGACGAAGTCACCTATAACCTGCATGTCATGATTCGCTTTGAATTGGAACTGCAACTGCTCGAAGGAACGCTGGCGATAAAAGATTTGCCGGAAGCCTGGCACGCGGCGTATGAGGAAAACCTGGGGTTACGCGCCCCAGATGACCGAGATGGTGTTTTGCAGGATGTCCATTGGTATGGCGGCCTCATCGGGGGTGCCTTTCAGGGATACACGCTCGGCAATATCATCAGCGGGCAATTTTACGCCACGGCCTTAAAGGCCCACCCGGAAATCCCCGCCGAAGTTGGACAGGGCAAGTTTGACACCTTGCATACCTGGTTGCGTGAAAATATTTACAAACACGGGAGCAAATATACCGCTCCCGAACTGATTGAACGCGTAACAGGCAGTTCGCTCACGATTGAGCCGTATATCGCTTACTTGAAAGCTAAATACGGCGAGTTGTATCAACTCTAGCCAACAGAAAACTGGCCCGTTCTCATCAAGAACGGGCCAGTTTTTTTTAAAACGCGCAATTTGCCTTTTCTATGGAAGACCCGCCACCTGCATCTCACGGGGGATTTCGACCGAGTAATCGTAGCGAATGGTTTGTTTGCCTCCAGCGGCAAGGTCCAATTTCCATTCCAGGCGGTTCAGCTCATCTTGTTTGCTCAGCGCAGGCTGACTTCCCTCAAAACGGACTTTGAGATTTTCGTGACGGGAAACGGGAATTTGATCGTTTACGAAAATTGTTTGGGAGGTGGGTGTGTGATTTTCGAGTTTGATTTCGTAGGCAAACTTGATTTTTCGTTGATCGCCCAGGAATTTTTTATCGGTTTCACGCTTGACCAGCTCCCGTTCGACCACGATCCGTTCATCCACCCCAAAATACAGTTCCACCTCTTGTCCGGGGGTGATCCGCGCAAGGGCGGTCGTGCCGATGTAATCATCCCCCTCAAACAATTGCGCCTGACCGGGCAGGATGACAAACGCGCTCTGGTTGATCGCTTTGATCCGACGATAGGCCGCGGACACCAGCCGGGGCGCGGTGACGTATTCCGCGCGGGGGGCAAGCCCAAAGAGCGCAATCGTGGTTTTCCGCGGGGTGTTGTCCCCCGGAATATCAATCCCCTCCCCAATTTTGTACGTCACGGACGCGCCCGTTTCCTGCACTTCCGCCTGAACGACCACCGCGTCGAGCACTTCTACGGGCGCGGGGGCGGCCATTTGGTGTTCCATTTCCATCGCGGCGGGGGCGGCGCGCGTTGCTTGCGGGGCGAGGGGCATGGTTATCCCCCGGCTTTTCGGGGACGAGGCGGTTTGAAGCATTGGCGGGGGCGGGGCGATGTACCAGGGTTGGAGTTCGGGCACCACACCTGCCAGGGCCGGGGAGGCGGTCGAGAGAGTCAGGGTGATGGCGTTCCAGTCTTCGCCAGTGTTTTGAGTCACTTGCCCTAAATAGGCCACTTCGAGGGTCTGGTTGTTTAGCCGCAGATCATACACGGGTTGCCAACTGGCCCCCGTTTGGAGGTAGGAAAGCTCCAGGGTCAGCGTGCCCGGTTGGGTCACTTCCAGTTCGACGATGGCGCTGTAACGCTCTTTGGGGCGTGCGGATTGGATGAGTTGGAGTTCTTTTCGCAGTTTGTCCAATTCTTGCGCGAGGTCCCGCCGGCGGGCGTTGATTTCCCGTTTGTGGGTTTGTGCGGCCAGTCGTTTATCGGCAATGAATTGGAGAAGGGCTTCGTGTGTTTCCAGGGTGGTGCGCCCGCGGGAGAGGCCAAATGCGAACGTTTCTGCACTCTCAGTCAGTTTGTCAAAATGGGCGATGAGTTTGTCTTGAGTTTCCACCTGATCGACGAATTTTCGATCTTCTTCTTCAAGCGTGCGGATTTGTTCGGTCAGGGTTTGGGCGTGCCCGGGTGGGGTGTCCTTAAAAAATCGTTTGCGGACGTCCACCCCCAAAAGTTTGGCGTGAGCCGTGCCCCAAGCCCGTGCGCGGACAGAAGCCGGGTCTATCGCCAACGGGAGGTTGGGCACTTCGAGCGCCTGGCTCCCAGTTTCGAGCGTGATTTCACCCCGGCGGGTGAGGCGGGCGCGATTGGTAAAAACAGTGACTTCGTGAATGGAGGTAAGCAGTTCGGGCATCAGATTGGGTTTATAGACGGTTGTAACAATTGGGGCAGATACTTT
Organism: Anaerolineales bacterium; assembly: GCA_013359445.1. GTDB lineage: Bacteria > Chloroflexota > Anaerolineae > Anaerolineales > JABWBV01 > JABWBV01. The sequence goes on from JABWBV010000124.1 coordinate 6,627, forward strand.
CGGCGTTCGTGACGACAAAACCACAATGTTTGCAGGTTTGAGGTTGTGCGCCCCCCAACGGGGCACCACATGCGATACATTGCGGCGCACCGATTTCGTTGGCTGTGTTGCAGTAGCCACATTCTAATCGGCGTAGGCGTTCGGAGAGCTGGTGGGAAGCGTTCGACGTTTGGGCAAGTTCCTGAATCGTTTGCCAGATGCGTTCGCGCAGTTGCAGGGATTCTAAATCTTGCGCCAGGTCTTCCAGGCGGCCTAACAACGCGAGGGGGTTGCGGAACGCACTGAAGGCGGTTTTGCCAAGACTGGCGGCCACGCCGACCCAATCCTGTTTGCCAACCTGGACACTGATGCCGTCTACCGCTTTTTGGATGGTCACCGTGGTGGCGGTTTGTCCACCCGTGCGGGCGTACCGGTCGGTGGCGATTTGGACGATTGTTTGGTTGCCGGTGCCAATTTTCTGGGCGCGTAAGTTCCCACGATTGAATGCGGCGACAAGTTTTTGGGCTAAGTCATCTGGAGTAAGATTGCCGTGAAAAAATTTCGTTTCCATGTTTTTAATTATATCCATTTGGTGGGTCCCTGGATGGCATCTCTCAATGAGAGAAATGTCCATTGACCAAAGGTTCGCCTTCTATTAGGATCATAGGGGATTACCCCCATTTACGTGAAAATATGAACCAAGTTACAAAAAATTTCCAAAAATTATTTTTCCTATGTCTGTTTAGTTTCTTGACGCTTGCCATGTTTGTGCAAGTACAGGCCAGCCCCCTCTCACAACAACCCACGGTCGCGGTCGCGACAGTTACCTCGACTCAGCCTGCGGCTATCGTAACCGCCGGAACCGAAAACGAAACGGTAAACGTCCGTTCCGGGCCGAGTACGTTGTACCCGCAAATTGGGATTCTGATCGCGGGGCAACAGGTGCCTGGCCTGGGGCGTTCCCCCGGGGGGGAGTGGATTCAGATCGCGTATCCGGGGGCACCGGGCGGGGTGGGGTGGGTGTACTCCCCGTTTGTGAGTTTTATCGGGAATTTGCCGATTGTCGAACCGCCTCCCACGCCGACGCCACAAATCACCCCCACGTTTGATCCCACGTTTGCGGCGGAGTTTCAGATTGAGGCCACCGCCACCCGCTTGCCCACGTTTACTGCACCACCCCCGTTGGAAATTCCCACATTCGAGACGGGAGGCGGTGGCTTGATTGCGCCTGGTGTGCCGATGGGCTATTTGATCATCGCCCTGGCCGTATTAGGAATTTTCGGAATTATCATCTCAATTTTAGGACGTAGATAAAATGCCAAACCCTTTGTATGCCCTCATCATGGCGGGGGGAACCGGTTCCCGGCTCTGGCCTCGCAGTCGTACCCAACACCCCAAACAGTTTTTGGATATTACCGGGGACCTGACAATGCTTCAGCAGTCCCAACAGCGTCTGCTCCCGCTCATCCCCCTGGATCGGACGCTGGTGGCGACCAACCGACAATATGTCGAAATCGTCACCCGCCAGTTACCGGACATCCCCCCCGAAAACATCTTGGGCGAACCTGCCGGACGGGGGACCGCGGCCGCAATTGGGTTGGCCGCCGTTCATCTCCGCAAACGCAATCCTGACGCGCTGATGGCGGTGCTCACTGCCGATCACCTGATCAAAAAGACAGACACCTTTCGTCAGGTTTTGCAAGCCGCCGCGGATGTGGCTGGAGAAGATTGGCTGGTCACGTTGGGGATTACGCCCAGTTACCCGGAGACGGGCTATGGCTACATTGAGCGGGGCGAATTTTTAGGGATGGTTGGCGATTTTGAAGGCTACCGCGTGGAGCGTTTTGTGGAAAAACCCGATTTATCCCGCGCGGAGGGGTATGTCGCCAGTGGCAATTATGCCTGGAATAGTGGGATGTTCATCTGGCGCGTGCGGCGTATTTTGGAAGAAATGGAACGGCACATGCCGGAGTTGTATGAAGGGTTGTTGAAAATCGAGCAGGATATTCACACCGAGCATGCCGAAGACACCCTGATGTCGGTTTTTCCGAACCTGCCTAATCAGACGATTGACTATGGGATCATGGAAAAAGCCCAACAGGTTGCGGTGCTGTCGGTGGATATTGGTTGGCACGATGTCGGGAGTTGGTCGGCGGTGTACGATGTCCTGCCGCGGGACAAAGCGAATAATGTCGTTGTGGGGCGGCATATCACCCCGGATACGGTCAATTCGCTCGTGTACAGCCCCAAACGTCTGGTGGCGACCATCGGGCTGGATGATGTCGTCATTGTGGATACAGATGATGTCTTGTTGGTGTGTCCTCGCTCGCGGGCGCAGGATGTCAAAAAGATTGTCGATATTCTCAAGTCCAATGGGGAAGCGGGATATCTCGACGGGGTGGTGAGCGCCCAGCCGTTATCCAAAGAGCAAATCAGCCGCATTTTCGAGCTTGCGGATAGCCAGGAAAAAGTGTTGGTAAGTTTGATCCTCCACGCGGGACTTTGGCCCAGCCATATCGCCACGCTGGCCTCTCAACATTTTGATTTTGTGAAAGGATGGGTGACCACCCCGGAAGGCAAACGTCCCTTGCCCGAAGCCACCCGCCGGTATTTGTTCACCTGGTTTCAGGAAACGAACAGTTTTGTGTTCTCACTGGGGGACCTGTGGAAAGATCGAAACGCCATCAAAGATGTCTTGGTTGGTTTAGGCCGGCGGATAGGCGCGACTTTAAATGTAGATGTGCTTTTCGAAACCCTGGCGCGCGCGCTATTTGCCACGAGCGAAGAAGGCCAGGTGATCCAGAAGGTGCTTGGCGAGGAAGCCGAACTTGTGCGGGTGCCCCTGCATGCGCTCTTTCCCTTTTCCACCCCGGATTTTTCAGGTGCCGAAAACGATCCGCTGGGGGAACGCGCCCACATCGTGTTAAATCGCGCCTCAGAAAATTTGCATTAGCCTGTGGAGGTCGTGATGGTTCGTATGCGCTATCTTGTGTTGCTTCTTGTCGTGTTGCTCTTTGCCAGCGCAGAGCAGGCCCTGGCTTGCGGCGGGTTTTTCTGCCAAAACTCGCCCGTAGACCAAAACGCTGAGCGGATCATCTTCACCCAAAACCGCGATGGGACGATTTCTGCCTACATTCAAATTCAATATACAGGAACGGCGCCTGACTTCTCGTGGGTCTTGCCGCTCCCCGCGGCCATTTCCGCCGAAGACCTTGAAGTCCCTGAAGATGCAATGGCCGCATTCAACGAACTCGAAATCGCTACCAACCCGGTTTTTATCGCCCCACCCATGCCGGAATGTGCCCAGGTAGTTTTTGAAGAGGCCATCCCCGCCGCGGGAAGTGGCGAGGTTACCGTCTTCGCCAGCGGCGAGGTTGGTCCCTATGGGTTTGATGTCGTCGGCTCCGACGATCCACTTGCCATGATCAACTGGTTGCGCGAACATCAATACCGTGTTACCCCAGAGATGGAACCGTTGATCGATGTGTACGTGCAAGAAAAATTCGTTTTTCTCGCCATGCGCCTGCTCCCGGATGCCGAAGCCGCCGATGTGCAACCGATCAAAATCACCTATCCCTCGTCCACCCCCATGATTCCCCTACGGCTGACGGCGGTTGCCGCGAACCCGGATATGCGCGTGTTAGCCTGGATTTTTGCCGATAAACAAGCCATCCCGCAAAACTACGCACATATGGAAATTGCGGATGAGGAAATCACCTTTTTTACCTTCGGGGGCAACAACTACCGCCAGTTGATCAGTGACCGTGCCAACGAATTCGGCGGGCAAGCATTCATCACCGAGTACGCCGCCCCAACAAATGAACTCTCCGTTACCCATCCATTATTGCAGACTTTGCGCGGCCAATATGCCTACATGACCCGGTTAAGTACAGTCATCTCCCCCGAAGAAATGACCGTGGACCCCATCTTTTCTTATGACCCCCAACGGAGAGACGTCTCCAATGTGCATGACCTCTCGAACCTGCGCGGGGTGTGGGATTGCGAACAAGATACGCTCCCGACCATCTTTACCAACCCCAATTCATCCAATCCAACCATCACGACGTTGGGGGCAGGTGTGTTATTAGGGTGTTTGGGTGTCTTTTTCCTGATCTTTATCTTTGGCGTAGGCCTCGCCCTGGGTAGACGATCACGCCAGGGATAAATTCATGTCCTCCTTTCCCCCCCCTTCAGACGAATCCACGTCCCGCCCCATTGGGGATGACGCCGCCATTTGGTCCTATCGCGGCTATCGTCTCAAAAACAGTGAGTTTGTCACCTCCATGGTTCACTTTTACCGTGGGGAACTTAGTCGAGCCAATGTCTGGCGTCATCGTTTGGATACGACCACCAATTGGGCCGTAGTAACCACCGGGGCTACACTAACCTTTGCGTTTAGTCAGTCGGTGGGGCATCACGCGGTCATCATATTAAACACATTACTCATTACCCTGTTTTTGTTTATCGAATCCCGTCGGTACCGTTATTATGAATTGTGGAGTTATCGCGTCCGCCATCTGGAAACGGATTTTTTTGCGGCGATGTTAGTCTCGCCATTTCAGCCGACGCCGGGCTGGGCGGAAAGTTTGGCCGAAAGTCTCTTGCATCCGAAATTTTCTGTTTCCTTGTTAGAAGCGTTTGGCCGCCGCTTTCGACGAAATTACGTATTCATCTACATTATCCTGGCCCTGGCCTGGCTCGCCCATGTGGGGCTTTTCCCGGAACCCGCCGTAAACTTTTCCGAACTCCTCTCGCGAGCGGAAATTGGCCCCATTCCCGGATCGGTTGTCTTGTTTATTGGAGTCTTTCTCAACACTTTAATCTTTATGGCTGGGCTTTTTACGAGCACGCTACACGATGCCACCGGGGAAGTGTTGCCCCATCTGAGCCGGATTATGGACTCTGTCAATATTGCGGATGCCTGGCACGAGGAAGAAGAAAAAATCCCCTGGTACCAACCCAAAAAACGTCGTCGTCGCCAGATATTAGCGTTAGTCGTAACGGACCGTGCCCAACCTGTCTCGGATCGCATCCTTGATCAGATGAAACGCGGGGCAACCGCCTTAACCGGGACAGGCATGTTCTCTGGTGCCCAACATTCGGTCTTAATGATTGCCATGACCATCACCGAGGTAGATACATTGAAACGCATCGTCAAGGAAGAAGACCCCAAAGCCTTTGTCATGATCACCCCGGCGAAAGAGATTTTTGGGGCAGGGTTTATGCCCCTTTCAGAGAAATGACCTATAACAAAAAGTAACTCCTCAGTACACTGTAAAGTAAGTATTCCCAGGTTTGCACACGAAGAAAACTTCAAAAGACTTCCTTTACAAAGCACTCAGTACTCCGTAAAGTAAGTTTTCGCAAGTTTGCACACGAAGAAAACTTCAAAAGACTTCCTTTACAAAGCACTCAGTACCCGGGGGAGAAGTTTGTCCAAAAAAAAACAGCCATCCGATTGGATGGCTGTTTTTTTCTGTCGGGGCGCCGAGATTTGAACTCGGGACCTCTTGAACCCCATTCAAGCGCGCTACCGGGCTGCGCCACGCCCCGGACGAGAGACTTCCCGGGTAGCCGTGCATTATAGCCGACACCCAAACATCTGGCAAGTCCCTTAAAAATTCTCAATCTCTTCTCCAAAATCCCACTTTCCAAACGGGGATTTTCGGGCCATCCCATTAACTTGACGCACTGTGTCATGTCTGCTAAACTGTACCTACCGAACGGTAGGTAGATATGACTCGCGAAGAAATCCTTGAAGTTGCCGCACAAATTTTTCGACAGAAGGGTTTTCATGCCGCCTCCATGCAGGAAATTGCGGATGCAGTCAATTTGCGGAAGGCCAGTCTATACCATCATGTTTCGAGTAAACAAGAAATCTTGATGGATTTGATGGACCTGGCAATGGATTACCTCATCGAACGGACCCATGCGATCTTTGTTCAGCCCACACTGCCCCAAGAGCGGTTACAAGAAGCCATTCATCAGTATCTAAAAGCCCTTACAGATTACCCCGATCTGGCCAATGTTCTCCTACTAGAATTCCGTTCCCTGGAGCCAGATTTTCAAGAACGCCATCAGCCGCGCCGCAACCAATTTGAAAGGTTGTGGCGCGGTTTGATTCAGGAGGGGATTGATGCCGGGCACTTTACCTCCACCAATGCCTCGATTGCAACCAAAGCCCTTCTCGGCAGTATGCACTGGGCAATCACCTGGTATCGAGCGGATGGTGCTCAAACGCTCGAACAAATTGCAGAAACTTATACGGCCTTGTTCCTCAACGGGGTCATGGTGCGGACTCTGCCCTCGCCCTGAGTTTATCCGCCGCTAAAATCACGATGTCACCTCACCCTCTTCCTGTCACACGCTTTCATGCAAGAGATATCCCCATTGTGCGGATTCCGCTGGAAGTGTTTCCGTCTTTTTATGCATATGCCTACCTTCTCTGCATCGGGGAGATGCGCATTCTGATAGATACTGGTTCGGGGTTCGGGCGGTCGAACGCTCAACTGGAAGAGGGGATGAAAACAGCCAGCTCGCTCCTCGAGAGTCCAGTCCAATTAGAGGACCTGACCCACATTCTCGTGTCGCATGGACACATTGACCACTTTGGGGGATTACCCTTTCTTCGCTCCCGCACCTCAGCCCGAGTGGGGATTCATGAGTTGGATTATCGCACTGTCACCAACTATGAAGAGCGGTTGACCCTTGTTACCCATCGGTTAAGCAATTTCCTTTGGGAATCCGGTGTCACGCCCGAACAGCATCAAGAACTTTTAGCCCTTTACCGTTTCAATAAAAACCTTTTTCAATCAACCCCAATTGACTTTACTTTTGAAGCAACTGGCATGCAGTTTGGCCCGATCCAAATGTTCCACGTCCCAGGCCATTGTGCGGGGCAGACCATTTTCCGCATCCATGACATTCTGTTGATTGGCGATCACATCCTGAGCAAAACGACCCCTCACATGGCCCCGGAATCACTCACCCACAATACCGGTTTGGGGCACTACCTGACATCCCTCACGGCCATGCAGGATTTTATTCGCGGTGCCTCCCTAACTCTACCCGCCCACGAAGACCCCATAACCGACCTGCCCGCGCGTATCGAGGGGATCCGCCAACATCATCTCCTGCGCCTGGAAAAAGCGCTCACCGCAATGGAAACGCCCAAGACCATTGCCGAAGTTTCGTATGCCCTTTTCCGCCGTCCGAAAGGGTACGACGCCCTTTTGGCGCTCGAAGAAGCCGGCGCACACGTGGAATACCTTTATCAGCGCGCAAAAATTCGCATAGCCAACATCGAAGACCTGGAGAATACTTTTGAACCAGTTCCACTTAAATATATTCGTATGTAATTTTGGCTCTCCCGTTTTTGGTGTGAAGGGTTCGTAATTTTGAATGGGATGGGTAATAGACATCTCCCACCACCTTCAAAATTGCGTTTTCTTCGCAGGATTTCCGGTAGAACCGTATTTTTTCAAACCATACTTCACGGAGGTTCCCTATGTTCGACTTTGAACCGACT
>JABWBV010000749.1 GCA_013359445.1 Anaerolineales bacterium
CTCTCTCAACTTAAAGGGCGAAATGGACCTGGGCACTTCCTTTGCCCCGGAGGTGGGCGTGGCCCAAATGGGGGCGGATTACATCGCCATTCTTGGCTATGACGACGCCGCAACCAGCCCCTCCATCACCTTGCAAGGGTTGGAAGGCCTGGTGGTAGGGGTGCGTGGGGGTGAGACCGATGTCTTTTCTTTTCAAAACGGGCAGGCGATCTTGGACCCTCAATATGATTACATTTATGTGGTCGTGATGAATTTGACCCGCGCCAGTCGGGAAGCAGAATGTCACGAAACCTCGTACACCATCCTGACCGGGCCGGGCGAACAGCCGCATCTCCCCGACCGCACGCTCATCACCCCCAATTTCCGCCCCCCGCGGGTAGAGCTTTCGCCCTGAGCGTTTTCCCACGTTTATCCCACCCTTTTCCCACATTTATCCCACGCTTATCCCCCAAACGCTGGGCCGCCTCTTCGGAAATACACAGTAACTTCCCTTGAGGAAAAGGGTTTTCGATCCACCATGCAAAACATTCGCGCAATTCTCTTCGATCTTGGCAACACCCTGATCTATTTCGAGGGTGAATGGCCTGTGGTATTGGATGAAGCCCGCCGCGCGGCGTTACACGCCCTGCACCAGGCCGGTCTCCCCGTCGAAATGACCCCCTTCCTGAGCATCTTTCGCGAAACCCTGGAAAATCACTACACCCGCCGCGAAGATGACCTGCTCGAACGCACCACCCTGACCCTATTACGGGACGCGCTCACCGCGTTGAACTACGGCCATGTTTCGGAGCGTGTGCTAGATACCGCGCGCCGCGCCTTTTATGCCATTACCCAAGCACACTGGTTGCCTGAACCCGACGCCCTCCCCACCTTACAAACCCTCTGCCAGCAGGGATACCGCCTTGGCCTCATTTCCAACGCGGCAGATGATTGGGATGTGCAAACCCTGGTGGATAAAGCCAAAATCCGCCCATATTTGGATTTTGTGATCACCTCTGCCGCTTTCGGGCAACGGAAACCCGCCCCGGACATCTTCCACACCGCCCTCGCGACCTGGCATCTTCCCCCCGCGCGGGTGGCGATGGTCGGCGATACCCTCAACGCCGACATTTTAGGCGCCAACCGGGCCGGGTTGTGTAGTGTTTGGCTCACCCGCCGCGTCAAAACTCCCCCCGCTATCCCCCTCGAAGGGGCCTACCAACCCGACCGGATCATCCCCTCCCTCGCGGCCTTAAGTGCGGCCCTGGCATCTCTGGAGTAACCCATGACCAAACGTCTTATTCTTGTAGCTGGCAACATTGGAGCCGGCAAAACTTCTATTACCCAACGGCTCGGCGAAAGGTTAGGCTGGCAAACAGGCTATGAATCGGTGGCCGATAACCCCTATTTGCCAGATTTTTATGCCAATATGCGTGCCTGGTCGTTTCATCTGCAAATCTTTTTTCTGGGGCACCGGGCCGAGCAACACCTCGAAATGGCAAACAGCCCCCAATCCGCCATCATTGATCGGAGCATTTACGAAGACTACCACATCTTCGCTCGCGCCCTCTCCCAGATGGGCAACATGAACGAACGGGATACCTTTTCCTATCGTCGCCTGTACACGCTCATGGTGCAAAGCCTTCCACGCCCCGACCTGCTCATTTACCTGAAGGCCCCCGTCTCCATGCTTCTCGAACGGATTCACCGTCGCGCCCGCAATATCGAAACCGGCATCACCGCAGAGTACCTGACCCTGCTTGATGGTTTTTACGACGATTGGCTGGCCGGGTTCGATTTGTGCCCGGTGCTCACGATCCGAAGTGACGACCTGGACTTTGTCAACAAACCCCAACACCTGGACATCGTGATCCAACGCATTCAAGAAAAACTGGCGGGAAAAGAAGAATTGATTTTGGATTAAACCCGGCGGAAATTAGAGAATCCCTAAAAAAAAAGGGCGGGGTTATCCCGCCCTTTTTTAGGTTCACAATTGTTGTTGAATCACCTCGATGGGGAAGGGCTTGCCATGTGCGGGGTACACTGTCTTGACCCCCATCGGAATTAAGCGTTTCCAACTTTCTTTCACTAACCCAATATCATCCGCCAAAACAGGTAAACCAGGCGTTAACCGCAAATACCAATCATTCATCGCCAGATCACCGACAAACGCCTCCCCAGAATCGAGCAGGATGCTGACCGACCCCAGCGAATGACCGGGGGTATACACCACCCTTCCGGGAATCCCAAATTCGGCCAGGGATAGCCCGTCATCGTCCAAAACGCGATCCACCTTCACCGGCGGGAGGCGGGGGTGGATTAACCGTTGGGCGAGCCAGATCATTCCCCGCCCATAGGGGGTCACTCCCGCGGGGAACGCAGGCCGTCCGGTTTCCACCCAGGCCTGATCGCGGTGGTGCGCGGCAACCGGTGCCCCGGTCATTTCCCGGATCGCGCTCAAACAGGCGATATGATCCCAGTGCCCGTGGGTGAGGAGGATCAGGTCAATTGTGCGTGGTTCCACGTCCAGGGCCGCTAACCCCCGTCGAAAGGCGCGTATGCCGCCCGGCGCGCCGCCATCGATAAAAATGGTACGCGTTCCACGCAGTAAAAAGCAGTTGTCAATGCCAACGGGGATACAGTGAAAAGAG
>JABWBV010000125.1 GCA_013359445.1 Anaerolineales bacterium
GGTGCGACGCACTTGACCCAAGAGAAAAGCCGGGATTAAGATTTCGCCTTTTTCCCTAAAATTGCCTGAAGTGCGTCGCACCTTGCGTAACATGAGTGAAGCTAAGTTAAATCGTTGGGAACAGAATTTAAAAAGCTACAGTCGGTTTTTGAAATCTTACCGTAGCTTTTTGAATTCCTAGGGTAGGATTAGAGTAACTACTCAGGCCAGACCCTAAAGGTTTGAGAAGACCAGGTAAATATGCGTTCCGTTTGCAAATGTGTTCCTGAATTCATCGAGAAAAACCTTTAGGGTCTGAGCAGTTACGGATTAGAAATATAAACTGTTGAGAAAACATCGAAATTTATTGGAGTAGCACCGAAAAATTTATCACACGTCCCCACCGAGGACGCGTTGAACTGCCCACCGCTCGGCCTGGCTGAAGTGGAATAAACCGCGTTCGGCGGTTCGTTCGAGCGATTGCGCCTGCGCCTGTCCCCCATACCGGGCGTGTGGACGATTGCCCCACCCGTCTCATATGGGAGCAAAAACATCGTGGTAGATGCCAAACGCCAATTCGATTACGCGCGGCGGCTCCCCCTCCAACCCGGAGAGAAAGCGTGGGTCGGCGCGCGCCGGTTCTACATGCTCAACCACCCGGTTTGAGTATTCGGAAGTTACCAAACGCATCCTAAACCGTTCATGTCCCCCCTTTCCAACGTATGCTTGCCCCAACGATCTCCCGAAAACTTCCGAAATTTGGCGGTCCTGGTGTGTTTTGCGCAAGTCCTGAGAGGGAGCGAAAAGAGGGATTGGCTTTAATCCTTTTCCTCGTTGGGGAGTATCATAGCGATGTAACCTTTTTCTGCTCCTGCCTGTCTATCTCATTAAATCATGACCATCACGAAAAACGCTCAGGAAGATACCCAACTCGTCGCCTACGCGTTGGACGGCGACTCTGGTGCCTTTGCTGAATTAGCAGATCGGCATGCGTCCCGGCTCAAACGTCTGCTTCGGGCCATGCTTGGCAACCGCCCGGAAACGGACGATCTGTATCAGGAAACGGTGCTACGCGCATATTTGAACCTCGATAAATTGCGCGACCCTGCCCGTTTCGGCGCCTGGATTTACAGCATTGCTGTCAACCTTGCCCGCACCCAGCGTCGGACTTTTTCGCCCGAAGTTGCCTGGGAAAGCTATCCCCATGCGGAACCTGACGGGATACAAGTTTCTCCCGAAGCCTGCCTCATCCAACGGGAAACCGCCATTCGCATTCGGCGGGCCGTGGCCGATCTGCCAGAAGCGGAGCGCGAGGCAGTGGTGCTGGTTTATCTGGAAGGCCTACCCCATCAGGATGTGGCTCACCAGTTAGGCGCATCGCTCAGTGCCGTCAAGGTCCGCGTTCATCGTGGACGAAACCGCCTGCGACAGGTTCTCATGACAGAATTTGGCCCCCAGCCGGGCCAGAATAAAAAGGAGATACCCATGATCAAAGTCTTTATTCACGACGTAGTGACAACCCTTCAGGAGACCATTCCCCCTGCCGAAGAAGAAAAAGAAAAGAAACATAAGATTTTAGGCCGTGCAAACCGATATAGTGTCGTTCTGTTGAGGGAAGAAAGCGGCACGCGGGTGCTACCAATCTGGATTGGCCCATTTGAGGCCGACTCGATAGCAGTCCACATCCGGCAGGGTGAAGAAATTTACCACCATCGTCCTTTGACGTTTGATTTAATGAAAACTCTATTAGCGTTAGGACGGGTGCAAGTTCACCGTGCAGACATCCATCGACTGCATGAACAGGTGTATTACGCCAATTTAGCCATTAAAACAGATGACCAGGAAACAGAAATAGACTGCCGCCCCAGTGATGCACTTAATATGGCTGTCCGCTTGGGGGTTCCCGTTTTTGTCGCATCTGAGATTATGGACTCACAAAGCCGGACGCTAGACGAACGAGGAAATTATGTGATCGATCTCGAAAAGCCAAACCGAGAATGGATATCTTTACTGGTAGACTAAAAAGAGCCGATCATTGATCGGCTCTTTTCCCTATTTTTTTTACAGATTTTCCTGCGCCAACATGATTTCTGTGAAAGACAATTGCGGGTTCGGGAGTTCTTCCCGCCAGAGCCAGGACAAATCCAGCCAAAAACCGGGCAAGACGGTGGAGTGGTAACGCCCTTTTTTATCAACTTCCGCCGGATGGAGGCCATCCGGGGTCATCACGTAAAAATCAGCCTGTTGTTGGAAGGGCCGGGGATCGATCAGTCAGTATTCCAAGACGCCTGCTTTTTCGTATTCGCTGAATTTATCTACCCGGTCAATCTTGTGACTGCCCGTAGAAAGAAGTTCGATGATGAGATCGGGGCCGCCTTCGTACCGTTTTTCGGTCAGGTTGCAGAGGTTGTTTGTACTGACGAAGAAAAGGTCGGGTTCGCGTGAAGGGCCGCTTGGCCATAATTTAAATTCTAACGGGGCGATCATCATTCTGCCCAGTTTGAAAAAGTCAACAAACAAGCCTACGAGCTAATTTAAAAACAAACTTATTTCTTGATGGCGTGTGAGTGGCGGTATATAAACGATTCCTTCTCCCTTGACCCATTCTACTTTTTTAGACTCAGGGGGTAACTTCAGGTACTCCTGGTAGGTCATTTTGATTCGTTTTGGGGTGTCTTTTTCGGTTCGGGCTAGTGTAACCATGGTTCACTCCTTTGCCTAATTATATTGTCGATTATGTCGCTTCCTCTTGCAAACTCCCCCATTCCTCCATCAGCTCATTCAACCGCTTCTCTGCTTGCTCGTACTCTTCCGCGAGTTTGCGGATTTTGCCGGGGTCAGAGGGGGGATTTTCGAGCTTTTCGGCGAGGGAGTTGCGTTTGGTCTCGACGATGGAGATGAGGGTTTCGATCTCATTCAGGCGTTCCAGGCGACGACGGTCTTCGTTGCGGGCGCGGTTGCGATCCTTTTTCTGTTTGGTGTAGTTGACTTTTTCGGCAGTGTCCTCTTGGATGACCGGGGTTTCTACCTTTTCCTGTTGAGTGCGGTATTCGGTATATGTGCCTTTGAAGACGTATAGCCGATGATCTTCCGGGTCAATTTCCCAGATTTGGGTGGCGAGGGCGTCGATCAGGTAGCGGTCGTGGGAGACGAGGATGACCGTGCCGTCGAAGTTGGCGAGGACATCTTGCAGAATTTCCTGCGCGGGGATGTCGAGGTGGTTCGTCGGTTCGTCCATGAGGAGCAGGTTGGCGTCAGAGAGGGCGAGTTTGGCGAGGGCAAGGCGACCCCGTTCGCCCCCGGAGAGGACAGAGACGGGTTTGAAGACGTCTTCTCCGGTGAAGAGAAACTGCGCGAGGTAGTCTCGGATCTGACCGGGGAGCCACTTGGGGGCCATGGAGTCAATTTCTTGGAGCAGGGATTTGGTCGGGTCTAGCCCTTCGTGGGCCTGGGCAAAGTAGGCGATGTCCAGACTCGCGCCGGGGGTCACTTCCCCGCGCAAGGGGGGGAGTTGTTCGAGCATCGTTTTCAGGAAGGTGGATTTGCCCGCCCCGTTCGGGCCGATGATGGCGGCGCGGTCCAAACGCCAAAATTCGATGTCGTCGGTTTCAAAGAGGGGGTTGCCAGGGTAGCCCACTTGTAGGTTTTTGGTGCGGAGGATGACGTTGCCACTGCGCCGTTTGGGTTTGAGCCGGAGGTTGAGTTTGCGGTGCTGGTGGACGGGGGGTTGCAGGGCTTTGATCCGTTCTTCGGCTTCAGCCATGTTCATGGGGTTGCCATAGTCCACTTCTTCGGCGATTTCGCCCCATTGTTTGCCGCGCACGCCTTCAAACCCGACCTGTTCGACCGCTTCGAGATAGCGGCTCAGGCGGCGGAGCTTGCCCCGGGCCTGGGCGACGTTTTGCCCGGCCATGTTGCGTTTGATGTAGTCCATTTCGTTGATCAGGCGGGCTTTTTCGGTGAGGAAGAATTCCTCGCGCTCGGCCCAGCGGATTTCCCGTTGTTGGACGTAGTTGGAGTAGTTGCCCCGGTATACTTCGATACTGCCGCGCCACATTTCGAGGACGTGGGTGGCTACGCGGTCAATGAAGTAGCGGTCGTGGGAGACGAAGAGCAGGGAGCCGTCCCAGTCTTTGAGGAATTTTTCCAGCCATTCGACGGCGGCGATGTCGAGATGGTTGGTGGGTTCGTCGAGCAGGAGGAGGTCGTGTCCGGCGAGGAGCAGGCGGGCGAGGAGCGCGCGGGTGCGTTGCCCGCCGGAGAGGTGGTTGAGCGGGTAGTGATAATATTCCGGGCCGAAGCCCAGCCCGGTTAGAACTTTGGTGATTTGCTGTTCGTAGTCGTAGCCCCCGTGGTGTTCAAAGCGCGCTTGCAGGACGCCGTAGTGTTCGAGCACCTCTTCCATTGTTTCTTCATCGAGGTCGGGGGAACTCATTTCGGCTTCGAGACGTTTTAGCTCTGCTTCTTGTTCGCGGACGGTTTCAAACGCGCCCAGGCACTCTTCCCACAGGGTGTGCTCTGCGCCGAAAGCCGCCTCTTGGGGCAGATAGCCGATGGAAGCGCCCCGCGCGAGATGCACCATCCCCCCGGACGCGGTGTCTTGCCCGGCCAGGATGCGGAGCAGGGACGTTTTGCCCACGCCGTTTGGCCCCACGATGGCGTACCGTGCCCGGTATGGGAGGCTGAAAGTCACCCCGGTAAAGATATCTACGGGGTCGTAAGATTTGGATAGATTGGAGACGGAAAGTAGAGACATGGTGGATCAGAATTTGGTGGACAGGTTGATGGGTGATGGGGTGATTGGTTTACCGATCAGTAACCAGTCAGGTCTTCACCGAGCCATCATTTTACCCTAACCTGCCCATTTCGCCCCCATGTTATAATCGCCATTCGTAACTACTCACCATGAGTAGGAAGTTCCGAGAAAAAAAGATGGAAGGGGGGATGCATATTTCCCCTTCCATCCCTTTTTTTCGAGTTTTACCTCTTTGAACGTGAGTGATTACCGCCATTAAGTTTATGAAAGGAATTAATCAGAAACCTGTACTTTCGGTCGGGGTGTTCATGATCATTTTGGGGGTGATTGGGGCCGTTACGTTCTTTTCTTCACGGGAATTGTTCGTTTCGTGGGCTTTGCCTGATTTAGAAACGACCCTTTTTGTGCCGGTCGAAAGTCCCTTGCCGCCCACGCTTCGCTCCCCAACCCCATTCCCTCAGTTGGATTTGAACCAGCCCTTGCAACCCATCACCGGGCCTCAACCCCAGGCGTGGGACGGCAACCGCCGTGTCACCATCCTGTTGATGGGCCTGGACGCGCGCGCGGGCGATCCGACCAGTGTTCCCCCGCGAAGTGACACCCTCATCCTGTTTTCTTTTGACCCCAAAACGAACACCGTAGGCTTGTTGTCCATCCCTCGCGATTTGTGGGTGGCGATTCCGGGGTTTGGCAGTGGTAAGGTGAACACGGCGTATCCGTTGGGGGAGGCGTATCGCGCGGATGGGGGGGGGGCAGGGTTGGCGATGCGGACGCTGGAAACGTTGTTGGGAATCCCGATTGATTATTATGCCCTGGCAGATTTTCAATTGTTTGCCCGGTTTATTGACGAAATCGGGGGGGTGAAGCTCAATGTGCCGGAAGCGGTGGAAATTTCGCGGGTGAACGAAGACGGGACGAAGTGGATTTTGCCGGGGGTACAGACCCTGCCCGGGGCCGAAGCCCTCGCGTATGTCCGTGCCCGGAACACGCCTGGCGGGGACTTCGACCGGGTTCAGCGTCAGCAGTTGATGTTGTTAGGGATTCGCGACCGGGTGCTCAATTTCAACCTGATCCCAACCCTCATCGCCAAAGCGCCTCTGCTCTATGGTGAATTTTCTGATAGGATACGCACCAATTTGACCGCCAACGACCTGTTTAAACTGGCGCTTGCCTTGCAAGGGGTGCCCTCCGAAAATATTTTTCTTTCAGCCATCACCCTTGATGATGTGACTTTTTACCAATCCCCCGAAGGGTTGGACGTTTTGCTCCCCCTCCCGGAGCGCATCCGGCAGGCGCGGGATGAGGTATTTGTCCTCGACGATCCGCTCAGTCCGGTTCAATTGGGCAAACCGCTCGACATCCTGATCGAAGAAGAAGCGGCAAAAATTGCCGTGTTCAATGGCACCACCATTCCGGGCCGGGCCGCCCTGGCGACTGAATTTTTGAAAGCCGAGGCGTTCAACATTACCCTGACCGATATTGCCGATGAAATTTATCCCAAAACCACCCTCATCGACTACACCGGCAACCCCAACACTGTCAATTTTCTCGTATCCTTTCTCAACATCGACCCACAACACATCCTTCACGCCTATAATCTTGAAAGCGACCTTGACATCAAAATCATCCTGGGGGAAGATTGGAGGCCCAACGGAGAATAACCATGAAACGAATCATCCAACCCCTTCTCTGGCTGATCTACCTGCTCGCCCTCGCGGGTGGGGGATATTATGCCTACCAAACCGCCCATGAATTTGGCCTAAGTTCACCCTTTGCCGCCGTCGGAGATTTTGTCTTCGCCGAACCCACGCCCACGCTCAAACCGGGCGAACCCACCCCCACCCTCCTCCCCGGCGAAACCCCCGTCGCAGAATCGCCCGACAACGGCCTGGCGGGGTTCTCTGCCTGGGACGGGGCCGAGCGCGTCACCATTCTCGTCATGGGCCTCGACTACCGCGACTGGGAAGTGGGCGAAGGCGCCCCCCGCACGGATACCATGATCCTGCTCACCATTGACCCCCTCAGCAAAACCGCCGGGATGCTCTCCATCCCCCGTGATTTGTTTGTCTCCATTCCTGGGTTCAACTACGAACGCATCAACGTCGCCTACCGTCAGGGCGAAATCTACGAATATCCCGGTGACCCTGGCGGCGGCCCTGGCCTGGCCATTGCCACGGTCGAGCAACTCCTCGGCGTAGACATCAACTACTATGCCCTCGTCGATTTTTACGCCTTTGAAAGAGTGATCGACGAAATCGGCGGCGTCACCCTCACCGTGACAGAACCCATCCTCGTGGACCCGGTCGGGGACAAAATCCCGCGCGTGATCGAACCCGGCAAATACACCTTCCCCGGCGATATGCTGTTGGCCTACGCCCGCGCCCGCAAAACCGAAGGCGGCGACTTTGACCGTGCCCGCCGCCAACAAGATGTCATCATCGGCATCCGCAATCGTCTCCTTGAAGACATTCCCGGCATCATCGCCAAAGCCCCAGTTCTTTACGGCGAACTGGCCGAAGGCGTCAAAACCAACATGACCCTCACCGAAGCCATTCGCCTGGGCCTGCTTGCCGCCGAAATCCCCCTCGAAAACATCCGCAAAGGCTCCATCAGCGAAGAACAAATCGTCTTCTTCACCACCCCCACCGGCGATCAAGTCCTCAAACCCCGCCCCGACTCCATCCGCGAACTGCGCGACTACATCTTCGGCACAGTAGACCTGAGCAGTCCCCTCGCCAGTCTCACCGAAGCGGAACGTGTCGTGGAAGAAAATGCCACCATTTCCGTGTTAAACGGCTCCTTCACCGAAGGCCTTGCCGCCAGCACCGCCGACTATCTCCGCACCCTCGGCTTCAACATCCCCGCCGAAAACATCGGTAACGCCGTCCAGGCCCTCACCTTCACCACCATCATCGACTACACCGGCAACCCCTACACCGTCCAACTCCTCGCCCAAACCCTCGGCGTCCAGGCCAACCGCGTCATCCTTGACTACAACCCCAAAAGCTCCGTGGATGTAGAAGTCAGCCTGGGGAGCGACTGGCAGGTCCCGTAGGAGCCATCGTCACCCAGCGCCTCTCAAAAATTAAACGCTCGTGCAAACCGCACGAGCGTTTTTTCTTCTCTCGCGACCTCGATCCCCCCCTCCCCCGTTCTACGTTTTACATTCTACGTTCCTCGATCCCCCTCACCCCATCCGGCAGAACCAACGGTGTCCCATACTCAGGATGCGGAATGACATGCACCGGCGCGTGATACACCTCCCGGACATTCGCCTCCGTCACCACCTCCCCCGGACTCCCGACCGCGCGGACTTCCCCCCCCGCCAACAGCACCACCCGATCCGCATACAGCCCCGCCAGATTCAAATCGTGTAGAACGACCAGCACCGCCAACCCCTTCTCCGTCGCCAACCCCCGCACGAGGGAGAGAAAACTGTACTGGTACTGCAAATCCAGGTTGGAGGTAGGTTCGTCGAGCAACAGCACCGGCGTGTTTTGCGCCAGTGCGCGGGCCAGCAACACGCGCTGTTGCTCCCCGCCCGATAGGGTGTGGATCGCCCGGTCGGAAAGGGTGTGGCTGTCCGTTTGCGTCAGCGCGCGGTGAACATGATCGAGATCGGTCTGCCCCGCGCGGCCCAGCCAACCCAGGTACGGCGTCCGACCTAGCAGAACCGTTTGGTACACGGTAAACGCGCCGGGCAGGGCACGCGCCTGGGGGACGACCGCGATGTGTCGCGCCCGTTCACCTTCCGGTAACCGCGCCACCTCCCGCCCGCCAATCTTCACCGATCCCGCGCGCAGGGGCAGAGTCCCGCTCACCGCCTTCAACAGCGTCGACTTCCCCGCCCCATTCGGCCCAATCACCGCCACAATCTCCCCGGCCCCAACGGATAGGGAAACGTTTTTTATAATCGGGGTATGTTCATAAGTGACAGAAATCGCATTGATCTCAAGCATGGGTTACTCTACTTGTACACAGAAGACACAGAGGAAAACACAAGGACACAGAAAATATTTAAAAAAACTTCTGTGTTTCTCTGTAATTTCTGTGCCATCTGTGTACCATTCATTTACCAAAACGCCTCCGCCTTCGCACGGCGCAAAATCCACAAAAAAAACGGCGCACCCACCAGCGACGTGACAATCCCCACCGGCAGAACCTGCGGCGCAATGCTCACCCGCGCCAGCAAATCCGCCAGCAACAGCGCCGTCCCCCCGCCCAAAATCGAGAGCGGAATCAACTGCTTGTAATCCGGCCCCCACACCATCCGCACCACATGCGGCACGATCAACCCAATAAACCCAATGATCCCGGAAAACGCCACCGCCGCCGCCGTCGTCAACGTCGCGGCGAGAATAATCAATAACTTTGCGCGGTTGACCGGCAATCCCAACTGCACCGCCTGCTCCTCCCCGAACTGCATCACGTTCAACGGGTGGCCGGACGCCAGCAACACCCCCAACCCGATCACCACCTCCGGCAGAACCGCCACCACCGGGTCCCATCCCGTCAGACTCCCGCCCCCCAACAACCACGCAATCGCCCGACGCAATTCCTGATCCGAGCGCAACATCAAAAACGACGTCAGCGACACCGCAAACGACCCCACCGCCACTCCCGCCAGGATCAGCGTCGTCGTCGGGACGGACTGCCCCACGCGGGCGAGGGCGTACACAATCGCGACCGTCAGCACCCCGCCCAGGAACGCCGCCACGGGCACGGTGTACAGCCCCAGCCACGTCTGCGGCCAGTCCACCGCCAGTACGAGCACCGCCCCCAGCCCCGCGCCACTCGCCACCCCGATCAGATACGGGTCCGCGAGCGGGTTGCGGAACACGCCCTGGTATGCCGCCCCGCTCCCGGCCAGCGCCATCCCCGTAATCGTCATCAACACCGTGTGCGGCAAGCGCACCTGCCAGAGAATCGTCGCAAACGACTCCGGCCAATCCGGCACAATCCCCAGCGCGGGGAAAGGCGCCAACACGATCTTCGCCAGCGTCCCCGGCGGAATGTACACCGCCCCCGCCGCGACACTCAGCACGAGCGTCGCGGCGAGGAGGAGGGTGTTGAATAGGTAGGGGCGGTTTTTCATTTAAGATGGGGAGAAAAGGTGCGGGGGAGAAAGGGAGCTTCTCCTTATCTCCTTATCTCCTTTTCTCCCATTGCTCCTTTTCTATTTAAACAATTCCGGGTGCAACAATTTCGCCATTTGCTCCAACCCATCTACCATGCGCGGGCCAGGGCGGCTGACGAGGTTATCGTCGAACTCGAACACCTGCCCGTTGACGACCGCTTTAATGCCTTCCCACCCCGACCGGGCGAGCACATCCGCCGCGGTGACGCCCCCCCAGGTGAAATCGCCGACGATGATCACGTCCGGGTTGCGGGTGATGAGTTCTTCGAGGCTGATCTGCACCCAAGGCGAGTCCATGTCCCCGGTGGCGTTGATCCCGCCCGCGGAGGTGATGAGGGTGTCAATGAAGTTGCCCGGCCCGGCGGTGTAAGGCGCGGCAGGGTCGGTGCTGTCGAGTTGGTAGAAGACGATGGGCTGGAAACTCGATACGGCAACGGTGGTCTGTACGGCCTGGATGCGTTCACCGAGTTGGGCGGCGAGGGCTTCGGCGTCGGTTTCGTGACCGGTCAGGCGTCCGACGAGTTTCAGGTTTCCGAGCAAATCGTCGTAGGTAAGCGGGTTGGCGAGGGCAAAGACTGGGAGGCCGAGATCGGTAAGGGCCTGGATGTTTTCGGCGGAGATGATGTCGGCGGAGAGGATTAGATCGGGTTCGAGGGAGACGATCAGTTCCATGTTCAGTTCGCCAAACCCACCCCCGACATCGGCCACGTTGAGGACCTCGGCGGGGTAATCGGAGAAGGCATCCCGCCCGACGACCTGCAAACCTGCGCCAATCGCGTACAGAATTTCGGTGTTCGATGGGGCAATGGACACGATCCGTTGCGCAGGGCCGGAGAGGGTGACAGTGCGCCCCAGGCCATCGACGATCTCAATTGTGGTGTCGGCGGGGACTTCGGTGGGTTCGACCATTTCTTCGGTCGCGGTGGGTTGAACTGCTGAAGTGGGTTCCGCGGAGGGGGTACACGCACCCAGGAGGAGGAGGAGGGGAATCAGTAGACTTAAGAGGGGGAAAAGATGTTTTTTCATCGGAAAGTTTCCTTTAATTGTTATGGCGCTCCGCCGAAATGGCATTCGGCGTTTGAGCGCGGAAATCCAGTAAAACGGATTCGTAGGAAATATTTGGGGCAGTGCGTTTCTAACGTACTTTGTGTGCCAGTGGCGTCCGACCCGGTGATTTTTTTACCGTTTTCCGAGCCGGTAAACAAAAACCCCTGCCGCATGGGACAGGGGAGGGGGAGTGTGACCAGAGTTATGTGTTCATGGTGCGCTTCCACCTCCTTTCCGCGAGATGTGGAACACGACAAACAGAGCGGGCGACCTGGCTTGAGGAAGGGGAAGAAGGAAGTAGGAAGTAGGATTTGATACCTTCTTCCAGATTCCTGATTCCTAATCCCTTTCTCTTACAGTTGCGGGACAGCGCCGGACTTTAACCGGCTTCGCCAGTGAATTTTTCGTGTGGACGATTTCGTTCACTGCCTTCCCATCCGGGGGAAGTGGAGTTCGCTTGGGCAAACTCGCAGGCTCTCTGCTTGTGGTTGTATAAGGTTGTACAGGTATTGTAACACTCAAATTCAAGGCGCGGCACACTGTTTTTTATACACACGTCGGGGCGAGACGGGCGGGAAGTTTTCTCGATTTGCAAATCAGGACAACTTCCCGCCCGTCTCGCCCTTACGAGGGACAGGGAAGATTTTCACCACACTTCCCCCACCTTTTCATAAGTTTTTCACAGGTTGGCGGGATACTTGGGGTAATGAAAACAAACGGGCTGTAAAAAGCTCTCTCATTCAAAGGAGTAAAAAAACCATGTTTCGTAGAGGAATTTTCTTTCGTGTGCTAGGGGCACTTCTGTTCCTGGCTTTACTGGCGGTGGGCGGCGTGGCCATCCATCGGGCGGGGATGGCGCAGGGGTACGCGCTGGGTGTTGCAACGGCGGTTGAATCGGGTGAATTGCCGGAAGGGACCTTGCCGAATAACCCGATGCAGATGATGCCCTACATGTACGGGCGTCCGTTTGGCGGGTGGTATGGGCACGGGTTTCATCCGTTCGGCGGGTTTGGGTTCATCTTCCCGCTGTTCTTTGGCCTGTTGTTCTTCATGTTCATTATGCGGATGATCTTCCGCCCGATGTGGGGCTGGGGTGGCCCGCACGGTTGGCATCACCAAGGCCCGCCCCCCTGGGCGAAAGACTGGGATAAAGGCGAGCGAAAGGCCGAAGAGAAACCGGCTGAAACGCCTGAAAGTTAAGCGTGACTCGTGAAACGTGATGCGTGAGATTTAAATTCACGCATCACGTTTCACGCATCCGGTTAGAATAGGAATGCTTGAGAACCCATCGAAATTCCCCTCATTCGTCCAATTCGTGAATCGCTGTATTCAGCGACATTCGTGGCGAAAAAAATGAACGAACTCATCCTCCTCATTGAAGACGAAGCGAAAATCGCCAAGCTCGCCCGTGACTACCTCGAAAAAGGTGGCTACCGCACCCTCACCGCCGCGGATGGCCTCACGGGCCTGGCCGCGTTTCGCCGCGAACGGCCTGATCTCGTCGTCCTCGATCTCAACTTGCCGGGGATGGATGGCCTCGACGTGAGCCGGGCTATGCGCCGGGAATCCGCCGTCCCGATCATCATGCTCACCGCCCGCGCCGAAGAAACCGACCGCCTCATCGGCCTCGAACTGGGGGCGGACGACTACATCACCAAACCCTTCTCCCCGCGCGAACTCGTTCTCCGCGTCAAAGCCGTCCTCCGCCGCGTGCAGGGCGACAATTACACCCCCGGCCTGATCCGCCTCGCCGATCTGGAAATTGACACCGAAGGCCACCGCCTCCTCCGCGCGGGCGAAGAAATCGCCCTCTCCCGCCTGGAGTTCAACCTGCTCACCATCCTCGCCCGTCACCCCGGCCAAACCTTCACCCGCGCCCAACTGCTCGACCGTCTGCACGGCGTCGCCTCGGTCGGATATGATCGGAGCATTGACGCCCACATCAAAAACCTGCGCCGCAAACTCGAACCCAACCCCGCCGATCCGCGTTACGTGCTGACGGTGTATGGGATTGGGTACAAGTTTACGGATGAGAACCAACCTCAAGGAGAAAAATAATGATTAACGATTTCATAAAAAAACATTACCTTGAAGTAAGTACTTATACATATGCAGGTGCGTATAGAAATTATTTTCAATCATTACCGGATGATATTCCGACTCTTGGAAGACTTGTTTGTGGGCAGGTTATACATCCAAGCTTTTTTTTTATGCCTGTTTCGAAATCCTTAGAAGATAAATATTTTGGAGAACTGAGCTTATTCCAAAAACACCGTTTTCTAAACGAAGATGAATTGTTTGTTACAGCAACAGCGATGACAGCCGAATTATTTCGTTTGGATGAAAGCGGTTTTGTTGAAGGTAAAGACGTTACAAGAAGACTTTCAGTTACTTGTCGTCAGGCTTCGGTATTGATGACAGCAATATTAAAAGCAAAAAATATCCCCTCTCGTTCTCGGGCAGGATTTGTTGATTTTGGCGATGATGGCGCATCATATATCGAACATTGGGTAAATGAATACTGGAACGAAACTGAACAAAGGTGGGTTTTGATGGATGTAGGTGGTTATTATGAATTTGAAACTCGTTTCGGGTACAGTCAATTTGATTTACCTGCAAGAAAATTCATTTCTGGCGCGAACGCATGGTTAGGAATTCGCGAGGGGATGCTTGATAAAAATAAGCTAACTGTAGGCGAATCAGAACCTGGTCAAGGTTTCTACTCATATCTGATGATGGATTTTCATTCTTTGATGAATAATGAGATATTCTATTCTTTTTTACCCATACACTTATACAACAACTACGCCAAAATAACTGAAGACGAACTTCACGAGTTAGATGATTTGGCAAGATTAGTGAAAAATCCAGATGGGAATTTCAATGAACTATGTGAAATTTGGAATAACAATGAAAAATATTGTTCTCTTTCTAACTTCGGAACTGACTTGTACTATAAAATATTCGCACCGTAATTCCTGTTCCTTGCGCCCTCTGCGTAACATTGGTTAACTTGTTTGAGTTTGTAAGTAAACGCTCAACTCCAAAGCTCAACTTCTGTGCCCCCGCCCTTTTTCCGCCCCGACTCTGAACACCCCTGGCCGCCGCGCCCCTGGCAACGCGGCCGTGGCGCGGGCGTCCGGGGGTGTTGTTTTTCCGTTTGCTCTTTGGGTTTGGATTTCTCAC
>JABWBV010000750.1 GCA_013359445.1 Anaerolineales bacterium
GTCAGGTTGACGCTGGTGGCCGGAAAATCGCCGCGCAGCAGGGCAGCCAGGAATTGAGCCGAGCGATAAACCCATTTAGCCTCATCGGCGGTGACAAAACGAGGCAGGTCGTAGGCGCGGGGCAGGAGGGCTAATAGAAAGAGAATAAGGCTGAGGATGAAACGTGAAACGTGATGCGTGATGCGTGATGCGTGAGATAGGTGATTTGTTGATGTAGAATTTTTTTGTATGACCAGTCAAATGATTGACCCCAATGTAACTTCTTACCAGATTGATCGGGACGCGTATGAACCCGCGTACTTGCAATTGGCGAAGATTTTGCGTCGCCAGATTGCCGAGGGCGTATTTCGACCGGGGGATCAACTCCCGTCGGAAGCGCAGTTGGTTCAGCGATACGGCATTAGCCCGATGACGGTACGGCGCTCGATCAATTTGCTCGCCGATCAGGGGGTGGTCAGCACCGCGCAGGGGAAGGGGACGTTTGTCAAAGAACTCGAACTGGGGACCGCGATGTTTGACTTGCAAGATTTGCAAAAGTTATTTAGGCAGGGCACGGAGGAAGACATCCGCCTGCTCGATGTGCGGGTGGTGTCTGCGGATGAACGCACCGCGCGCAAACTGGAGATTCCGGTCGGGGCGCACACCATTTACCTGCGTCGGTTGTTCAGCCGGGATGGGGAGCCGGTTTTTTATCACCGGGGGTATCTGGTTTACGATCCCACCCGCCCGATTGTCGAAGCGGAGATGGATGTGACTTCGTTGCAAGGGTTATTTATGGGCGGGGACAACACCTTGCTCAAATGTGGGCAATTGAACATCGAGGCCGCGCTGATGAATGCGGAAGAGGCCGACTTGTTGAAACGAACCCTTCCCTCGGCGGCATTTTATCTGGAACACGTATTTTTTGATTTTGAAAACCGCCCACTCAGTTGGGGCTGGTTCATCATCCCCAGTGATCGTTTGCGGTTTACCGCGCGCGTGGGGCTTCAGGATTGACCTTCGGGAAATAAAAGTGATGCCTGTTTTTTCAAACCTTCCTGAATATCGCACCGATCTGATTCACAAAATTACCGATCTGAGAGAGCAAGAAGTGCTCGCGCTGGTTCATACCCGGTTGGCGGCGAATGATGATCCCCTCAACATTGTGGAAGACTGTCAGGAAGGGTTGCGGCAGGTGGGCGAACGGTACGAACGGCGGGAGTATTACCTATCGGGCTTGATCATGGCGGGGGAGATATTCCGCGAGGTGATGGAATTGCTGTCCCCGATCATCGAAATAAAATTCACCGGGCAAGAAACCGGGACGATTTTATTGGGCACAGTGGCGGGGGATATTCACGACATCGGGAAAAACAACCTCAGCTTGTTACTCACCAGTTATGGGTTCACCGTCTACGATTTGGGGGTAGATGTGCCCCCTCAAGAGTTTTTGAACAAGGCCATCCACCTTAAGCCAGATTTGATTGGGTTATCCGGCCTGATTACCAGTTCGTTCGATAGTATGCGGGAGACGGTGCGCCTCCTGCGGGAGAGCGATAACCCGCAAGTTGCCGCCACGCCGATCATTTTGGGGGGCAATCAACTGAACGAGCAGGTTTGCCAGTACATCGGGGGCGATGCCTGGGTGACGGACGCGATGACGGGGGTGCGGCTGTGCCAGAGTCTGCTGGCAGATCGGAAGCCTTCCGCGTAAGTGCTTGTTGGTCTGGGAATATGGGGGGCAATGTGGGTTTCTCCCTTGTTTTTCGAAGCTTTTTTCTCAAATCTGAACGATTACGATATCAGATGAATTTTTGCCGTAAAGAGGTGCTTACATCGGTTTTAGCACCTCTTTATGTCGCGTTTACTGTCTTGTTTGGATACTGGTGATTAAATCCAATGGAAACGGGAGAGCTGACATTTCATAACCTATTGGAGGTTCCACGATGAAACTAAATATTCGCAATAAGCTCCTTTTAGCTTTTGCTTTGATCGTCATGTTTACAGGGGGGGTAGGCTTTATTGGGTACGACAGCACAAATAAAATCAACCAAATGCTGAATACTATGTACGATAATCACCTTGCGGGGGTGGTGCATGTACAAAAATCATTGGTGAGCCTGTATAGCATTCGCGCGGCTGTGCGTTCCACGTTGCTTGCCACCACGGAGCAACAAAAACAAGAGCAAGAGATCATTATCCAGGCGGCTGTGGCCTCGTTTGAAGAAAATATGGCGGCCTATGAAGAGACGATTGTGACAGACCAGGCCCGCACGATTTACAAACAATTGATGGTCGATTTTGGCATTTATGTAGAAAATGCAAACGACATCCTTCAATTGTCCAATGAAAATCAAAATGAAGCGGCGGTACAACTTCTTTGGGATACTTCGTTGATCGCCAAAGCGATTGAGGATTCGGTCGAGGAATTGATTGTGAGCAAGGAAACGCTCGCCAAGGACTTTGCGGCAGACAGTAATACCATGTTTATCCAGGCTCGCAACAGCGTTGTTGGCCTGGCTATTTTTTCGATGTTTCTGGGTTTTGTCATTGCCTTTTTCCTTTCGCAGTCGATCTCCAAAGCCGCTCAGCAAATGGCTGGGGTTGCGGAAGGGATTGCGAAGGGGGAATTGGAC
>JABWBV010000126.1 GCA_013359445.1 Anaerolineales bacterium
CGGCGCCCGGCGCGGGCCCCTCGAACGGGAAGCCTTCGGCGCGGAGCGCGGTGTCGTACGCGAGGCGATCGACCACGTCAATGATCTGGGCCGCCCCTTCGTTGTTGATGGTCGTCGCCACGTCGCTGGGGTTGTGGTACTGCTCGTGCAAGAGCGTAAAGAAGAAGAGCACCGGCACGCCCCAGGCGTTGAACGACGCATGATCGGAGGGGCCCGATCCGCCCGGCTTGGTCGCGACATTCCAGTTGTACACCTTGAGGTACGGCGCGACCCAGTCGTTCAATCCCTTGCCGGTGCCCACGCCCGACAATTCCATCCGCCCGTCGCGCAGACGCCCCACCATGTCGAGATTGATCATGAGGTCGTGGCGCTCTCTGGGCATGATCGGGTGGTTGGTGTAGAAGCGCGAGCCGACCAGCCCCGATTCCTCGGCCGAGAAGCCCAGGAACAGGACCGAGCGCGCCGGCGCGTCCGCCGGCAGCTTGGAATAACGGGCCGCGAGCTTCTGGGCGATCACAAGCATGGCCGACGTGCCCGAGGCGTTGTCGTCGGCGCCGGGGTGGATCTGCCCCACGGCGTTGCTCGACGAGCCGAAATAGCCGTAGCCCACATGGTCATAGTGAGCGCCGATCACGATGAACTGGTCCTTGAGCGCGCCCTGTCCCTCGAGGATCGCGCCCACGTTGTCGGTCATCACCGGCTCACGATCGAGCTTCGTCCGCAGCGACACCGACGCCTTGGGAAGGTCGATCACCGCCGCTCCCGCGTCGGCCAGCTTGCGCAGGTCCATCAGCGAGCGCCCCTGCGGATCGGCGCCCTTCACCAGCGCGTCGGCCTGCTCGACCGACATCATCACCACCGGAATCGACAGGCCTTCGCGTGAGGGACGAACGCTTGTCAGCGTCTCGAGCTTGGTCGCGCGCGGATCATCCACGCCCGGCGGGTTCACGAGAATGATCCCCGCGGCGTTGCGCTTCGCCAGCGTCTGGAGCTTGGGCTCAAGGCTCGCGGCGGGCGACCAGCGCTGATCGGCCCACAGGCTCTTGCCCTCGTCGTTCATGGGCTCGAAGCGCAGCACGATCGCGATCTTTCCCGAAAGGTCCGTCCCCTCCGGGAAGCTCTTGTAGCCCTTCTCGCCCTCCTCGATCGCATAGCCCGTGAAGACCGGCGCGCCCGTCGCCTCCGCGGCGCCGGCGAACGCGAGCGTCACGAAATCACTCCCCGCGCGCAGCACGCTGGTCGCGCCGTTGACCGCCACGCTCGCCATCTCGTCGCCGACCTTCAGCGTCGTGCCGTGCTGGAAGGGCTGGCGATAGGTGGAGCGATCGACGCTGTGCGTCGCGCCCGCGGTCTCAACCGACCTGGGGAACGCCGGCAGGAGCCCGAGACGCTTGAAATGGAACTCGAGATAGTCGGCCGCCAGCAGGTTGCCGCGCGTGCCCGGGGCCCGCCCCTCAAAGAACACGTTGGAGAGCGTCGTGTTGTGCTGGCGGAATGAGAACATGTCGGACTGCAGCACGTCCTCGCCCGCCGCCTGCACGTTCTGGGTGTGGGTCTGGTCCTGGGCGATCGCCACGGGCAGGCCCGCGAAAGTCAGGCAGGCGGTTAGCGAAAATCGACGGGCAACGGCGAGCATGGACGGCATCAGCAAGCTCCCTTTTCGAGCGGGCGTACGGGCGTGCCAGACAATCGTGACGCTCCGGGGACTCCCGGGGGCGCTCAAGCGATTCCAAGGCCAAGTCTACTCGCCCCGCGCCGCCTGTTCGCAGGCGATCCGGGGCGTGAACCAAAGCCTACCGCCGGGCGGGCAGAAGCGTTGCACGGGCCGAAAACGCCCATCCGCCGACCTACAGTTTGCGGAACCCATCCGGGCGGTTTGCCTCATGCCGCGACTCCCCGCGTCTGTGCGCCGGGGGCGGCCTGAACAGTCGCCCGACAACGCAGGCCACCACACATGCCGACGACCACCGCTCCGACGTCCGCGGCCAAGGGCAGCGCGGAAAAGAACTCGACCAGCCCCGCAGTGGACCCCGCGATCCTCAATCCGTCCGACACGTTCTGGCACCGGCACATCGCGCCCAGCGCCGCCGACCAGGCCGCCATGCTCGCGACGCTTGGGTTCAAGTCACTCGACGATCTGACCAACGCGACGGTACCAGCGGCGATCCGCCTGAACCGCCCGCTCAACATCGACGCCTCGGGCGCGGGCCGCCTTCTGGGCGAGAGCGAGTGCGTCACGATGCTCAAGGGCATCGCGTCGCAGAACAAGGTCTTCAAGAGCTACATCGGGATGGGCTACTACGACACGATCACGCCCGGCGTGATCCTGCGCAACATCCTCGAGAACCCGGGGTGGTACACGCAGTACACGCCCTACCAGGCCGAGATCTCGCAGGGACGCTTGGAAGCGCTCCTCAATTTCCAGACGATGGTCGCGGACCTGACGGGCCTGCCCCTTGCCGGCGCGTCGCTGCTTGATGAAGCGACGGCGGCCGCGGAAGCCATGGCGATGTGCTTCGGCGTCGCGGGCGGCTCCGAGGGCGACAAGAAGGCCTTCTTCGCCAGCGACGACTGCCACCCGCAGACGCTCGCGGTGTGCCAGACGCGCGCCGATTCGCTCGGCATCGCGCTGCGCATCGGCGATCTTGCCAAGGTCGACTTCTCCAAGAACGACCTGTGCGGCGTGCTCGTGCAGTATCCGAATACCTCGGGCGAGATCAAGGACCATCGCAGCTTGGTCGACGCCGCCCACAAGGCCGGCGCGCTCATCGTTGCCGCCACCGACCTGCTGGCGCTCACACTCATCACGCCGCCCGGCGAATGGGGCGCGGACATCGCCGTCGGCTCGGCCCAGCGATTCGGCGTGCCGATGGGCTTCGGCGGCCCGCACGCGGGCTTCATCGCGACCAGCGAAGCCTACGTCCGCAAGATGCCGGGGCGCATCATCGGCGTGTCCAAGGACTCGCACGGCAACGTCGCCTATCGCATGGCGATCCAGACGCGCGAGCAGCACATCCGCCGCGAAAAGGCCACGAGCAACATCTGCACCGCCCAGGCCCTCCTGGCGATCATGGCCGGCATGTACGCCGCGTACCACGGGCCCAGCGGCCTGAAGCAGATCGCGACGCGCGTGCACTCACTCGCGTCGGTGCTTGCGGGCGGCATGAAGTGGCTGGGGCACCAAGTGCTTACGCCGACCTATTTCGACACCATCCGCGTGCGCGTCGTCCAGGGCGAGCACACCAAGAACGATGCCGCCGCCATCATCCGCCAGGGCCAGTCCCAGGGCATGAACTTCCGCGACTTTGGCGACGGTTCGATCGGCATCTCCGTCGACGAAACCACGACGCTCGATGACGTGCGCGCCGTGCTCGGCGCCTTCGGTTGCGGACGGGGCTTCATGATCGACGCCTCCGCTCCGATTCCCACCGACTCGTTCCGACTGGCACCGCCCCTTGCCCGCACTTCCGCATACCTCTCCCACCCGGTCTTCAACCGCTCTCACAGCGAACACGAACTCCTCCGCTACATCACCAAGCTCCAGTCGCGCGATCTCTCGCTGGCCCACAGCATGATCTCGCTCGGCTCGTGCACCATGAAGCTCAACGCCACCTCGGAGATGATCCCCGTCACGTGGCCCGAGTTCGGCAAGATCCATCCCTTCGCGCCCGCGGACCAGTGGCGCGGCTACGCCAAGCTGTTCTCCGACCTTGAGCGCTGGCTCGCCGAATGCACCGGCTTCGCCGCCGTCTCGCTCCAGCCCAACGCCGGCAGCCAAGGTGAGTACGCCGGCCTCCTCGTCATCCACGCCTTTCACAAGTCGCGCGGGCAGGGGCATCGCAACGTCTGCCTCATCCCCACCAGCGCGCACGGCACCAACCCCGCGTCCGCCGTCGTCGCCGGGCTCAACGTCATCCCCGTCGCCTGCGACAGCCACGGCAACATCGACGTGAACGACCTCAAGGCCCGCGCCAGCGAGCACAAGGACAACCTCGCCGCCCTCATGGTCACCTACCCCAGCACGCACGGCGTGTTCGAGGAGGCGATCCGCGAGATCTGCCAGATCGTCCACGACTGCGGCGGCCAGGTCTACATGGACGGCGCCAACATGAACGCCCAGGTCGGCCTCACCAGCCCCGGCTTCATCGGCGCCGACGTCTGCCACCTCAACCTCCACAAGACCTTCTGCATCCCGCACGGCGGCGGCGGCCCTGGCATGGGCCCGATCGGTGTCGCGGCCCACCTCGCGCCCTTCCTCCCCGGTCACCCGGTCCTCAGCCCCTTCAGCACCGGTGACTCGTGCTGCTGTGGCGGCGGCGGTTGCGGCGGCAAGGCCAAGGCCGGCGCCAGCGCCATCGGCCCCGTTTCCGCCGCTCCGTGGGGCAGCGCCAGCATCCTCCCCATCTCCTGGGTCTACATCGCGCTCATGGGCGGCGAAGGCCTCAAGCGAGCCACCCAGGTCGCCATCCTCAACGCCAACTACATGGCCAAGCGCCTCGAGAAGCACTACCCCGTGCTCTACCGCGGCAAGAACGGCACCTGCGCCCACGAGTACATCCTTGATTGCCGCCACTTCGAGAAGACCAGCGGTGTCAAGGTCGAGGACATCGCCAAGCGCCTGATGGACTATGGCTTCCACGCGCCGACCATGAGCTTCCCCGTGCCCGGCACGCTCATGATCGAGCCGACCGAGAGCGAGCCCAAGGGCGAGCTCGATCGCTTCTGCGACGCGCTCATCGCGATCCGCGCCGAGATCCAGGCGATCGAGGACGGCAAGCTCGACAAGATCGACAACCCGCTCAAGCACGCGCCGCACACGATCGCCGCGGTGTCCGCCGACAACTGGCCGCACAAGTACCCGCGCGAGCAGGCGGCGTTCCCCGCCAAGTGGCTCTACGACGCCAAGCAGTGGCCCACCGTCGGTCGCATCGACAACGCGTGGGGCGATCGCAACCTGCAATGTGCGTGCGTGCCGATGAGCGAATACACGAAGTGAACCGCACGCCTGATTTCAGACTCCGGGCCTGAGGCTCCCCAAAGGTCCGGGTTGATCGGAAGACCGACCGTTCGACCAGCACGCGGCTCAATCACATGCGCACGGACCCACCTTCGGGTCCGTGTTTTTTCTGATAGCGTCGGACTTCAAAGCGGCGTCCGCCCCGGGTGGGCCGGCGGTCATCGCCGATGCGTCGATGAATGGCAGACGACTTCAACGTACCGGCGATGCGATCGTCGAGCGATCCACGCTCAGGGTCACTGAAACAGGCTTCCCCACTCGCCGCCCGCCAGCAGCTTCAGTTCGTTCACCGTGACGTGCGCGCCCACCGCGCGGAGTTCCGGCTCCGCGTGCGTGGTCGCCACGCCCACGGCCCGCATCCCCGCCGCCAGCGCCGCCTCGATCCCCGGCGGTGCATCTTCAACGACCGTGCAGTGCGCGGGCGCGACGCCGAGCCCGTGGGCGGCCTGCAGGAACACGTCCGGCGCCGGCTTGCCTCGCTTCACCTGCGAGCCGTCCACGATCGCGCCGAAATAGTGGCGGATGCGTCCCTCGTCGACGATCTGGTCGAGGTTGGCACGCGGCGCCGACGAGCCGATCGCGATCTTCACGCCGCGCGAGCGCAGCAGTTCCAGCAGTTCCATCGTGCCTGGCGCCAGCGGCACGCGCCCGCGGATCGCGTCGCGATAGCTCGCCTCCTTGGCCTCCGCGATCGCGAGCTGCTCGTCCTCGGGAATCCCGTCTCCGAAGATCATGCGGATGCAGTCGGGGTTGGTGCGCCCGAACGTCTCGTTGAAGCGGTGACGCGAGAGAGCCACGCCCCGCGACGCGGCGACCTCGCGCCACGAGTCGAAGTGCGCGTCGCCGGAGAGCACCAGCACGCCGTCCATGTCGAAAATCACGGCGCGGCCTGGGAGATTCGGATCGATCATGGGGCGATTGTTGGCGGGCGCGATCTTTCCGCCCACGCGCGGGCGATCGCCGATGGAAGAGTCGCATGCCTCCCCCGCAACTCCCGCTCTGGTTGGTCTCCACGCTCGGCTGGTCGGGCACGGTCCTGATCTTCTCGGCGTTCCTGTTCAAGGACCGCTTCCCCAAGAAGCTCCTGGCGATCATGAACATCACGGGTTCGGTGTTGTTCGGGATTTCGCTGGTCGCGCGCCAGTCCTACGAGGGCTTGTTCCTTCAGGTCGCATGGATCATTGTCGCGATCGGCGATTACCGGCGTGCGATGAAGGCTCCGGCGAGCGCCAGCTCGTAAAACAGAATCGCCGCCCTCACCATGTCGTTGGAGGGGCGGCGTCTGGTCAGGAGAACTGCACCATTGCGGGCAGGTTCGTGGTCCGCCGCGCGGGCGATCGCCTCGCGTCGGCGGTGGGTTGCGTGTGATTCAGCGCCCGCCGCCGCCGGAGCTGATGATCTTGCCTCCGACGACCGCGGAAACTTCATGCTCGGCGAAGCCGTCGATCGTGTTGGTCTGGAGCGAGCCCGAGAAGCTCACGTAACGTCGTCCCTTGGACTGGGAGACCTGCTGATGGGACGAGGGCCAGAAGGAGTAGCCGTTGAGGGCACGGTGCATGTAGTCCGGGGCGTTGACGATGAGGGCGCTCTGGAACGTGCGGATGGTGCCGCCGGTGCCGCCGTTGTCGACCCACTGCTCGGGCTCGACCAGCTCCTGGATCAGCGTGATGAGATCGGTGGTCTTCTGCGTGCGATCACCGAAGTTGGTGCCCTGCGTCTGGTTCTGATTCTGGAACGGGCTCTGACCGCCGCCGCCGCCCCCCTGGCTGCTGCTCGAAAGCACCTGGGAGAGGTCGAACTGCGGCGTGTTGGCATAGCGCGGAACATCGACGATCAGGTCGGCGATGTCGTAGATCTCAAGACGCTTGTACGCGTTCAGGCGGACCTTCGGCCCGACCTGGAAGCTTCCCGAGTCGGTGAGCTGCCAGCTATTCTCGCCCTGGGTCGTGCCGCCCTGGGCCTTCTCGAGCACCCGCTCCATGAGCTTCAGCGCGCTGGCGCCATTGCTCTTGAGGTTGATGACGGTTTCCTTGTCCAGGCCCGTGGTGTTCTGCTCGTCGGTCCAGAGAACCTCGATGTCGGCCCCCGTCACCTCGCCGAAGAACTTCATCACGTCCTCGAGACGCTGCTCGCGGAACTCGACCTGTACCGGCTTCAACATCCGGGCCAAAGTCTCGCGGCGCGGGTCCACCGTGACGCGCACGGCCTGAGTATTAGCGGCCGAATTCGTGGCGCTTGTCCCCGAGGCGCCCGAAACCTGCGCCCCCGCGCTCATGGTCATCGCGGCCCCGACGATCAGCACCAATCCGCCCGTCAGTTTCGTCATCCGATTCATGCCCGACTCCTTCGATCGCTCGGCCTTGATCGACCCGCCAGAGAACCCGGCGGCCAACAGGT
This sequence comes from Anaerolineales bacterium, assembly GCA_013359445.1. Classification (GTDB taxonomy): domain Bacteria; phylum Chloroflexota; class Anaerolineae; order Anaerolineales; family JABWBV01; genus JABWBV01. The sequence continues at coordinate 7,415 of JABWBV010000126.1, forward strand.
CAGATTCCCCGGCACGCAGAAAGTTCGCGCGGGAACACCCCTTTGCCTGACGCTGCAACCCTATTCGACCAGAATCGTGATCGGATTTCAAGCAGATTGACCGCAAGAGGCCGGGAATTGTACGGATACGCGGGCGGCCTCGTTCGCTCGCCATCGATCGAAAACTTGAATTATTTTTGCGCGGGGGTTTCGCGGGGGTCACACCGAGCGCGATCGGGCCGATTGCCGATAGATCGCCCGCCGAAGGGCTGTCGGCGGGAAGCGTCCGCGAGGTATGGCCCGCGTCTTGCGTGATCCAGGCGAACGGCAAGGAAGCCACGAACGGCCGAAGGGCCGGGCGCGATCGCTTTGTCCCTTTCGGGAGCGCGAACTCCCGTTTTGGGTGATTGAGAGTTCCAAGAGAAAGGATTTCTGATGACGACGACCAATCCCTCCTGCCCGACCACCAACAACGGCGTGCCGTTCGGCACCCAGCCCGGCTTCGCCCACGGCTTTGTTCCGACCGGAACGCCCGGATATGTCCCCGGCCCGTATGGCACCGCCCAGGGCTGTCCGGTCGGCACCACCGCGATCCCGACTCAGACCCCGACCAATACGGTTGAGACGACCCCGGCCTCGTTCGTTCCGGGCTTCAACCCCAACACCTATCCGACCAACTTCTTTCCGGGCAACTACTTCCCGGGCAACTTCGTCCCGACCAGCTCCTTCCCCAGCAACGTGCCGACCAACTTCTACCCCGGTAACTTCGTGAACACCGGGTCGTTCAACACGCCGTTCGGCTACAACTGGAATACCCCGTTCAACTATGCGTGGAACACGCCGTTCAACACCACCACGCCTTTCGCGCAGACCTCTCCGTTCAACTACGCGTGGAACACGCCGTTCTTCTCGCCTTTCACGAACCAGATCCAGAACTTCGGCGGCTGGAACAGCACGCCCTTCAACGCCAACTGGAACACCCCGTTCAACTACGGCTGGAACACGCCTTTCAACAGCACCTGGAACAACCCGCTCAGCCAGTTCGTTGGGCACACCTGCCCGGTCACCGGCGTGCCGTTCACGCCCAGCACCTTCGCGTCCCTGAACAACAACTTCAACACGCCCTTCGGCCAGACCACCCCGTTCAACCAGACCACGCCGTTCAACGGCACCTGGAACAACTCGTTCAACGCGTACTCCGGGCACACCTGCCCGATCACCGGCGCTCACTACACCCCGACCCAATTCTCGAACTCCTACGCGACGCAGTTCGGCCAGAACTGGAACGCCCTGAACCAGACGCAGTTCTACGGGCACACTTGCCCCGTCACCGGCGTGCAGTACACCCCCAGCACGTTCTCGAGCTTCAGCGGCCAGCCCTTCGGCTTCGGCGCCTCGCCCGTGAATTCCTGGAACAACACTTTCAACACGCCCTTCAACTACGGCTTCAACACGCCCTTCAACTCCCAGTTCGCCTCGACCAACTGCTGCACCCCGTGGTCGAACACCACCAACCAGAACTTCGTCGGCACCACCAATCCGTTCGCGTACGGGCCGTACAACACGTACACGCCCTTCGGCTACGCCACCCCCTTCAACTACAGCAACACCACCCCCTTCAGCGCCACGCAGTTCAACAGCAACTGGAGCAACCCGTTCTGGTTCCAGAACTCGTTCCAGACCACGCCCTTCAACTACGGCTACACCCCCTTCACCAACCCCTTCAACACCAACACCCCCTTCGGCTATCCGACCAACACCTTCGCGGGTGTTGACCTCAAGGACAAGTACGCGCCGCGCGGGTTCGGCCTGAGCCGCGACGCCGCCTGATCGTCATCGTGCCTTTCTCATTTTCACGACGCGGCTCCGAAAGGGCCGCGTTGTGTCTTTTGGCGTTCCCCCGCCCGGCCCGCGCAGGGCACGTGGACCCCGACCGTGTTCCCTACCCACGAAGGGTTCACCATCCCCGCGCAGGTTAACTACGTCGGCAAGGGCACGAACCTGTACGCGTTGGGCTATCAACCGCATGGTTCCGCCAACGTCATCCGCAAATATCTCGGCACCACCTGGCTGTGGGAAAAAGTCCGCGTGCAGGGCGGCGCGTACGGCGGGTTTGCGGGTTGGGATCGGCTGTCCGGCGTGTGGAGCTACGGCTCGTACCGCGACCCCAACCTGCTCGCCACCATTGATAACTATGACGGCACCAGTGCTTTCCTCCGCAACCTGAACCTGTCCGACGACGAACTGACCAAAGCCATCATCGGCACGATTAGCGACCTGGACGGCTACCAACTCCCCGACGCAAAAGGCTACTCCGCCTTTGTCCGCCACCTGACCGGCATCACCGACGAAAACCGGCAACAACTCCGCGACGAAGTGCTAGGCACCACCCAGACTCATTTCCGGGCATTTGCCGATGTGTTGGATGAACTCAATCGGCATGGGCAGGTGGTCGTCCTGGGTTCGGCGGAGAAGATCGGCAAGGCGAATGAGGAAAAAGGCGGCAACTGGTTAGAAATAAAGAAGGTGTTGTGATGCATATTGACTTAATTGGCGTACCGATGGATTTTGGCGCGGGACGGCGCGGGGTGGATATGGGCCCGAGTGCGATCCGCTATGCGGGGCTGAACGAGAGCATTCACGCGCTCGGACATCTGATTCACGAATCGGGCAATATCGCCGTACCGATTCCCGAAATGTGCAAGTCGGACGCCGATCCGAAACTGCGCAACATTGACTGCATCGTGCCCATTTCCTGCAATTTGATGGCCCGCGTTTCGGAAATTTTTGAGGAGGGACATTTTCCGATTGCGTTGGGGGGCGATCATAGCCTGTCGCTGGGTTCGATCAAGGGCGCGGCCAAACACAAAAAGATCGGCGTGCTGTGGATTGATGCCCACACGGATTTCAATACCCCCGACACGACCCCTTCGGGCAACATTCACGGAATGCCGCTCGCGGCGCTGACCGGGCGGGGCGATCCGCGCCTGGTCGGGCTGGGGGAGGAACCCCGCGCGGCGGTTAACCCCGCGCGGATCGCGATCATCGGGGCGCGGGATATCGATCCGGGCGAGCGGGAAAATTTACGCGAGGCAGGTGTCCGCGTCTTTTCCATGCACGAGGTGGACAGCTACGGCATCAACACGGTGATGCAACAAGCGTTGGATATCGTGATGCGCGGGACGGAGGGGTTTTACCTGAGTTTTGACATGGACAGCATTGACCCGTTGTATGCGCCTGGGGTGGGCACTCCCGTGCAAGGCGGGCTGAGCTACCGCGAGGCGCACTTGATTTGTGAGATGGTGGCCGAAAGTGGCAAACTGGTGGGGATGGATTTTGTGGAGGTCAACCCGATTTTGGATGATCGGAATAAAACGGCGGAGTTGGCGGTGGAATTGATCCTTTCTGCGCTCGGAAAGCGGGTTTGGTAAGATTAGATTAAGAAACTGAACCCTTCATTCGTTACGATCAACTATTAAGGTAATCAATTTTCACCTTAAAGGAGCTAGTAATGAAAAAGGTAATTTCAGCAACACATCAGCCAAGCTTTTTTTCCAAAACAATTTGGATCATTTTATTGGTCTTAGGGCTTGTCCTCAGTTTTCCACACTCAACACAAGCGGCTTCACTCACGGTAAATAGCACGGCAGATACCACCACAGCGTCAGACGGGCAATGCACCCTGCGCGAAGCTATCGCCAACGCCAATAGCGACTCAGATACCACTGGGGGAGATTGTGTCACCGGTAGTGGCACAGACACCATCAGTTTTGACCCGAGCGTCCTGGAACAAACCATTCTCCTACTCAATGGAGAACTCGTTTTGAGCAGTAGTATGACCATCGAAGCCTCCTCCCCTGGGGTGACGCTGGATGGCAATAACAGTTCTCGCATTTTCGTGGTGAACGCGGGCCAAGTTGTGACCCTCACCAACCTCCGCATCACCAATGGGCGCAATACCTCTTCGACAAATGGTGGGGGCATCCAAAACTCCGGCACACTGACCATCAACAACAGCATGATAGACCACAACACCATCTCCAAGGTTAACGCGTTGGGGGGTGGGATTGTCAATGGGACCACCGGCTCGCTCACGATTAACAACTCCACCCTGTGGGCCAATACCGTTTCCTCAACCAGTGGAACCGGGCAGGCGGGTGGCGGAGCCATCTCCAATAGTGGCACCATGGTGCTAAACAACACCACCCTCAGCGGGAACACCGTGACCACCAGTTCGTCCGTTGATAATGGGGGCGCTCTGCGAAACACGGGAACCGTAACCCTCTATAATGTGACCGTTGTGGCAAACAGTTCGGCAGATAACGGGGGCGGGATTCAAAACGGTGGGGTGTTCACCCTGCATAATACAGTCATCGCGAACAACACTTCCACCAATGGCCCCGATTGTCGAGGCACCCTTGCCCTTAATTATTCTCTTCTGAATAATACCGCCGGGTGTACGGTGGTAAACAATGGCGGCAACTTGCTTGGCGTCAACCCGCTTCTCATGCCCCTGGACGCCAACGGGGGTGGCAGTGTATATCTCCCGGCCCTGACGGCTTACCCCAACGATGGAAGTCCCATCTTGGATGCAGGCAACAATGCCACCTGTCTTTCTACCGACCAACGCGGGAACCCACGCCCGGTAGGTACGTGTGACATGGGCGCTATCGAAAAACAAACCGGCGAAGAAACCGACCGACATTGTTCGTGGACCGTCGGGGTTCCGCACACCTTTGGGACGGACGTCAATCTCGCCGTAACGCCTAATAGCATCAGTAATACCAGCGCATGTATCAGTGTGCTTAAACGCCCGGTGTTTCCTGGCTTCAACCAAAGCAATGGGGAATTCCCCATCGTGTGGACAGTCGTCGCGGATACCGGAACCACCTTTGACCTGGATGTGGATTTCTGTTATAGCGAGGCCGAACTGACTTCCTCCGGCGTTACAGACGAAAACACCATTGTCGCCTTCCACCTGCAAAATGGTGTTTGGCAGGGGCACACTACCACCCCTGATCCGGCCAACAATTGTGTTGGCACTTCCGGCGTAACCTCCCTCAGCCCGTGGACGGTTGTCGGAAATGGCAACGCCCCGACCGCCATTCAATTGCAGAATTTGACCGCTCGCACCGCGGCTTCCCCGCTGGGGTTTGCGCTGATGCTCGTGGCCCTGCTCGGGCTGGTCGCGGGATTTTTCCTCATCCGCTCGCGCAGATAATTGAACTGAAATGCACCCAAATGAAAAAGCCCCTCGTCTTTGGACGAGGGGCTTTTTCATTAAACCGTAACTACCCAGAGCAAAGGTTAGCCCGAAAAAGGGGGGTTCCTCTCTAAGCCTGAACAGGTACGTTAAACCCTACAAATACATCTGGATCAACGCATCCGGCACATGCGCCAGGTCAGATATGCGGAGATAATCCCCCATGGTCGTCCCCGTACAACGCGAGTCTATGTTGGGCGCGCCATGGCGATTCTGGACATCTTCCACATGCACGGTGCGGAAATCAATGCTGATACGCGTACGTTTGGTGGTGTTCGGAATGCTGGAGTGCATTTGCGCCGCGGAAAACACGGTCACCCCACCAGGAGGGGAGACCACGCGCACCTGCGGGTCGAGTTGCATTTCTTCCTGCGGAGTGGGCTGGACGCGGGTATCTTTCCCCACCTGTTGGGAGGCGATAAATCGACTATTTTTTACCCAATCCTGATAGTTGTACACTTCCGAGTTGTTTTTCACCGGATGATCCCAATAATAAGGATGAAAAGCCATGCCATTGTCCGCCTCAATTGGGTAAACGGGCATCCACCAGTTCAACTGGCACATCGGCGCGGAATACCAGGTATCCCGATGGGGGTGAAAAGCGAATGCAATGCCGGTGGTCAGGTATCCTTCCGCGGTGGAGGTACGGAGGCGGGGCACGTCGAAGTAGGTTTTGTCAGGGTCACACCCCCGTTCGGTCAGGAGCATTTGGATCGCTTCCTTCGCCCGAGGGTGGTGAATAAAGGCGGGTTTCAGCTTGCTCAAAATGGCGGCATACTCATCCACAGGGTAGTGATATTGGGCCTCGGTAGGGTGGTGTGGGTGAAACGCCTCTTCGAGCATCTCTTGAGCCAATTTGCACAGGGCCAACGTACCCGGGGTAGGCGAGTATACAAATAGCTGACCTTGATACAAAAGCTCCCGTCGCTCGTCATCGGAATGAGCAGAGTCGATGAAAAGAGTGTTATTAGGCATCATAGCGGTTACCTCCAAAAAATAAAGTTCAAAAATATCCCAAAATGGACACCGTTGATAATAACAGTGCCAGCAATGAACCAAGCCCCCCACGCTCTCTCAAGAACAAATTTCCCAAAATCCTTCTCGGTTTCTTATTTCGCCCCATCGCCGCATTTCCCTCTTAAATCGGGTAGAATCAACCCACCTCAATCAAAAATTAACAATTGACCATTCCCAATTGACAATTTTCCCATGCACCTCCTCATCAACTCCACCCCCCACGACCTCCCCCTCCCCCCCAACACCACCCTCCTCCGCGCCCTCCGCACCCTCGGCTACTACTCCGTCAAACACGGCTGTGAAACCGGCGAATGTGGCGCGTGTACCGTGCTCGTAGACGGCCAACCCGTCAACGCCTGTCTCAT
>JABWBV010000751.1 GCA_013359445.1 Anaerolineales bacterium
ATCCGTTTAGCGCCATCGCAAGTCGTGTTGGGTAATAGCACCACAAACTCATCACCCCCAAACCGGGCAAAAATATCGCTTTCTCGAATTTGACTGAGGCTGGTTTTCGCGAACATGATCAAGACCTGGTCGCCCACAGCGTGACCGTAGTGATCGTTGATATGCTTAAAGTTATCGAGGTCGATCAGGGCGACGGCAAGCGGGCGGTTTTTGCACCGCATGGGTGCGATAGCCGTTTGTGCCAGTTCCAGGAAATACCGCCGGTTCGCCACCCCCGTGAGGACATCGGTTCTGGCTTGTTGGAGCAACTCGTCCTGAAGACGTTTGCGTTCAATGATTTCCTGCTCCAATTCTACATTTCGCAATTGGTAGATTTCGATTTCGCGGCGGGTGATTTCAGCCTGGTGAATGATTTGGAGAAATTGTAGGCGGCTGACGTTTTTATCGTTGAAGAGGGTTTCTTGCAGGGTGTGGAATTGCTTGTAATGGGCAAGGGCCTGGACAAAATCGCCTTGCATTTCATAGATGTGGGAGAGGGTTTCGTGACAGCGATAACGGCTGAGGTTGCTTTCGATATTTTGGGCTTGCGAGAGGGCGGTTTGCAGATGGGCAATGGCTAAATCCGGTTGTTGGCGTTTTAGGTAAATTTGGCCCATCGCATAGAGGGCGGCTTGCGATAACTGTGCCAGGGCGTGAGCGTTGGCGAGGGAGAGGGCTTGTTGTAAATGGGGGAGGGCTTCATCGAATTGGTGTTTCCCCGCGTGGGCCTGACCAAGCGCGAGGAAAGTGTACCCGTTGAGGAGGGGGCTGGTCAGGTTCATTCCCAAACATTCGTTTACATATGCAAGGGCGAGGTCGTATTCTTCCTGGGAGGCGTAGGCGAGGGCGATGTTGGTGAGGACTTTCCCAATTCGGAACTGGTCTCCCAGGGTGCGGTACAACGCCAAGGCTTCGTTATAGACTTGATAGGCGAGGGGGTAATTTCCAGAGCGTTTGTAAGCGAGGCCGAGGTTATTGAGGATGTCCGCTTCCAACGCGTGGTTGCCGGTTTGTTGGGCGAGTTGTTGGGCACGCCGTCCAAATTCGACAGCTTCTACAAAGTGATCGGCGAACCAGTGCGCCCAGCACAGGGTGTAGAAGGTGCGGCTTTGCCCGGTCAGATCATGGAGTTGTTCATAGGTGGGGAGGGCCTGCAGGGCGTTGGAGAGGGCCAGGGCAAAGTCGGTGTAGGTGAACTGACTTTGGGCAATGAGGCTATCGGCCAGGCCTTTGGTGTAGTGATGTGCCTGTGCCAGTTGGTACGCGGTTTGGGCGGATTCCTGCCCACGCGTATGATCCAGGTCGCGCAATTCCCACGCGAGGGCATTGAGAAGATCAATTTTTTGTTCGGGCGTGGTGGCGGCGATGAAGGCGGCTTCGAGCGTTTCGATTATGTTGGACATGGGCATTAACCTCCTGGAATTGTCCATCGGCCCTAATTCCTAACGCCTGGGCATGGTTGATTTTAGGATCCCAAGGGCGCAAAGCACACCCTTTTGGGATGAGCTTTTTTTTCTAAGCCTGAGCAGTAATTTTTTATTTTATTTACTGATGTTACGCAAGGTGCAACGCACTTCAGGTAATTTTGGGATAGGAAGCGTAGTTTTCGTCCGGGATTTTCTCTAGGGTCAAGGGCGTGTCGCACCTGTGTCGCACCGAGTCCATGCGTAACGTGAATTATTTACAAAATTATAGTGCTTCCGTTATTGAGACGAAATGGGAGAAAATTCAGGTCCATCAGGTACGAATTTCGAGATGGATGGTCACTTCGTCGTCGAGGTCGAGGTTTTCGGCTGTACGGACGGCAACTTTGATAGGGACAAGGTAGCGACCTTGTTTGGGGAAGAGAGAGGTTTTGAATTCCGTTTTGCCAATGCGTCCGATGACGGGGATCACGCCCCAGCCATAAGTGACGATGTTGGCGATAGCTTTGATGTCGTCACTTTGTTCTTCGGGGACGGTGACGAAAAAGTGCGGGGCGGGGCCGCGCCAGTAGAAGATTTTGCCTGTGAAGTGGAGGTGCATAGGGAAAGGAGCGGAAAGAGGGAGAGGCTGTAAAGGGGTGTATGAGATAGTATACTCGGAAAAGTGTATGCTTACGGCTTCTGGGTGGGGAAAAAGCAAATGCCCCGTGTTGGACGGGGCATTTGTCAGGGGTTTGGGGAGGGAAGACAAAAATTTATCAGGTTGTTCTACCCATTCAAATTACCTCGCTTCCAAAAAATCTCGTGGTGTTACGATGGTAATTTCCCGAAATGGATGCAAGGATAGCAAATCCCCATCCCCGCTGATGATGCACTCAGCCTTGCCGTTGACTGCCAATTCCAGAAATTTATCATCCTTCGGATCGCGACATTCAGAAACAGGTTCGCTTATTTCAATCAATTCTACTTCTTGCAATAAGCCACTCAAGAACTCAAGGCGTTCTTCTTCGCTCACATATTTGTTGAATTTTTCCCGTCCTAATACATCATCAGTACTTTTGCGGATTTAACATTTCTGACCCGAAATGACCGATTTTGAACCCGAATTCGCGATTTTGGCATAAAAGCTACCCCCACATATGGGGTTA
>JABWBV010000127.1 GCA_013359445.1 Anaerolineales bacterium
GCTCACCTATACCTTGAAGCAAGGTTTACCTTTCCAGGTCTATTTTCGGCTGCAACCAGACCTACTAATTGTCAATGTACGGTAGAAAATTTTTCCACAAAATACGCACGTCGAATGGTTTCATAATCGTCCACAGTTTTCATCTCCTTGGCCTCCAGGTCCAAGATGGCCTGGAGGATAATCGCTGGTGGACGGTTTTTCAAAGTTAATTTTTAGGTCAGGTGGTCGGTTTTTATTTTAGTAAAAACATGGATGACGGTTGGGGGAATTGCGAATGTCAGTGGAAGATAAATCTCATAGGGAGAAGCTGAGGAGGCGGTTGTGCTCGTTGCTGTGAAGGTTGGCGTGGGGAGGGGAATGAGTCTAAGCGTTGGGGTGGCGGTGGTGGTCGGATCGTCGGTTGGATCGGGGGAAGGCGAAGGGGTCAGGGTGTTGATGGGAGTCGGTGTACACGTGAGGTCTGCACTTTGATTGGGAAGGATGAGTGGCACTCCCGACTGCCCTTGTGCGCGTGCCGCGACTGTTGGAATAACGACCAGGCCAAATAAAACTTGTAATCCCAGGATGAGGGAATTCCGGTTTGCCACAACTCGCTCCGAGAAAACAAAAAGGCCGCTTCCTGCAAACGGCAAAAGGATTCGATAGAGCGAATGCTCGTTTGCAAGAAGCGGCCTACAAAATCAGAATAATCCGACCGCTTGGGTCTGCCTACCAGCCTACAAAATCAAGGGAAATCCGGCTGGCGAGGGATATGGATTGGGTGTTGGAGGGGATTGTAGCATGAGGAAGGGGAAAGGTAAAAGGAGTTTTGAACTATTGTTTACCAAATTAACGTTGATCAACATATAGCTTATAATATTTTCCAGAAAAGACCTAAAATTTAGGTAATCCCGGAATATTTTTTAAGTCAAAGCAATGAATAGATTTTATCGTTCTCCCCAATCAACAGGCTGGTAATAATATTGTGGAAAAAGTTGTTTTAGCATATTTTCCGTTTCGGAGACTATTGCACTTACATCGTTTTCAGTAGATTTGAGCCATAAAAATCGATCAAACGATGGGATGGATTGCAAATTAGTTTCGCCATCGTTGGTAACAACTCCTATAGTCGATCTGGGTTTAGTAGTTGCATGACTTTTACAAAATGCAGACAAACTTAAATCGTGCGTAGGCACCCCCAAGATTCCAAGTCGTTGAACAAACTCATCTATCGTCAATTGGGGGGATAAACATAACCTATCGAAACTTATGGGTACAGTTCTCTCAAATGGCAAATTAGGCGCATACGAATAAACTTCTTTCCATATCAACGCTCTTTCTGGAACGGTTTCACCAGCCCACCTCCTCCCATCAGCGAAAGATCTTTCTAGGCTTTGAATGACCCCTGAATAATGACGCAGAGTTAAGACAAAAATAGCATTAGGAAAAGTTGTAGCCAAAAAATCAGCTATTCTCAAATTAAATGGAGTGGAATCACAAAAATAAGTGGCAAATACCTCTTCAGTTTTGCGAACAGCAAAATCAACAGCATGGTTTTCTAATTCACGGAAATAATCTTCTCTTAATAACATTGTAGAACGCTTGTACTCGCGTCGAGAAACCCATCTTGCAAAATAAAAAACACCCAATTCACCAAAATCAATTATCTCTTTAGAAGTTCCTAAAAACGCACTAATTAAAGTTGTGCCTGAACGAGGAGAACCCAGAACGAAAATTGGTGTAATATTTGCCATAAAATTGAAAGTATAGCCGTGTTAAACTACATGCTTCAAACATGGGCAGGTAATTTAATGAATTAAAAACAAAACTCACTTTTATTCGATAGACGATTGTACCGATCTCCTTAGATCATTTAAAATATCCCTATACCATTTGTTATCCTCCTCTGATAATTCGGAACAAACCAAGTCAAATGCTTTCTCAGCTTGAGATATTTTTTTTAGTGCTTCTCTTGCTTTTCCTAAATTTGTCTTTTCTATAATTTCTTGAACAAGCTGGGGTGTTATTACATATTCCATATGCTTTTTTAGACCTCGTTCATTGAAGATTCTAAACAAACGCTCAAGCCGCTCTTGCTTCATCGAAGATTTATCCTCTATTTGAACTTTCAGTTTGTTCAAGCCTATTATCGTTTCCAATTACCGAGATGCTTTGTTTATCATAAGCTAAAACTCCACTCCCATTTGATAATGGAATTACTCGGTAAGGGATGTTATTACTAAACATTTGAAGACGTTCATCAACGAGGGTATCTAAATATCGTAATTTATTGTAATGGGGAAGTATAGTAAAACCTACCAAATTGGCCGCTTTCAAATCTTGGAGCTGAATAAGGTTTAGATGCGGATAAAATGTTTGAGCTATTGAAATATCTGGTCCAAATAATATTGAACCTGCGCTTGCTCCAACTAATGTTATTCCACGCTGGTAGGCCATATGCAATATATCCAATGTCCCTGTTTCACGAGCAAACTTCAATAGATAAAATGGATTTCCACCATTTAAATAAATTAAATCATACTTTAACAATCTGCGCGGATCATCTTGTTCAATATCAATAAAATCTGTTAGCCTAAAACCAAGACGGTCAAAAGTTCTTTTGGTAAATAAAGCATATTTGTTTTGGTGTTTCCATTTAACAGATGCAGTAGTTACTATGGTAGCTCGGAGACGAGATGGGTCAGAAGCGATGATTTCAAGAAGTGCCCTTTCCATATACTCATTTTCGAGACCCGATGATGTTAGAAATATAGGTGAACTCATCAATGATTTCCCATAGAAATTCATAGAGTTGGGCTTAATGTTATATTGTCGATCCAATCTAGTTCTCACGAAGACTTATTATTCCCTACGGTACTCATTGACGTAAATTCAAAAAATTTCGATTAATTTTTGAAATTTCAGGAACATCATTAATGGATAATTTCTCCATTTTATCAACCAACAACAACAAGTTTCTCCGAATAAATTGTAAATCAGAAAAAGATACAATTGCCTGATTGTTTTTCCAATTAAGGGAACTAATTAGAAGCAAAACAGCTTCTTCAAAATTAAGGTTTACAAACAAATTCCAGTTTTCAATATTTATTTTGGGCAAGAAAATGTGATTTACATCAAATCCGAACAATAATCTACACATGCTATAGAATAGCACTGTATCCCTCCCAGAGACTATGTATGAGTCCTTATGTTTTTGACAATAATCCCAGGTTACATACAGGTTGTAAATGGTAGGGTCCAGGTAATATTCTTGACTTTCCCATTTTATTTTATATCCTGTATCTCTTGACCGAGTAAGCATTATTGGCGTTTCCGGTAGTTTTGATAGCCAACTTTGGATTTCTTTCGTAATAATTGATGGGAATAATATGGATTTTATAGCTTCATTATTTAGAGAGCATTCAGCTATTAAGCCAACTCCTTCTAATATACTAACTACTTCACCACAAGCCACGCATTTGTTGTACTCATCAATCATTTTAATTTTATTATAACCAAACAGCTTAATATTATTTTCGCTAAAAATCTCAACTTTCCCACATGGACATCGTAACCATTTGCCTTCTATCCGCGAAATTCTTATAGTTCTTGAAAAGCTTAAAACCACTGGATTGACAGAATTATGTGTTGTTAAAATAAATTTTGGATCATATTTGCCTTTTATCCAGGTTTCTACATCAAAACCAGGAATCTTTTTGGGGATTTCATGTATATCACGAAAGACTATTAATTCACACCCTTCTATTTTGTTTGCCCAAAAAAGGCCAAGTAATACAGGAATTAGTGCGGCAGGGTTCTTTGGATTAATAGGGTATGTTATAAGCTTCATAGAATTGAAAAGCACAGAGAAAGCAATGACAGGAATCGAACCTGTACCTGAGCCATATGAAAGCTCCGCTCTACCATTAAGCTACATTGCCCAAAGCTATTATACAGTAGGTTGTAATTTGGTTACAACCCCAATAGGTTCTTGTTTCAACTTTTGTCCAGGACTTAGAGTACTTGGTTTCCACTGTCCACTTCCTGCGCTTAAGTCATATCGAATAACTTGATACTCAGAAGAAGTCTCATCGTCTGAAATATTTTGGAGATATTGTCTCCCATAAATCGGTGTAGTAAATCCTAATAGGGCATGAACTCTTTCACAATTAGTAGGTATAAATGGGGATAATAGAATTGATAATGAGTCAATTACGCGAGAAGCAATAAAAAGTTGTGTAGCGGCTCTTTGGCTGTTTGTCTTAATGGTTTTCCACGGAGCTTCAGAGTCAAGATAACGATTTGCTTCTGTTGCCAATAGCATGGCATAAGATAATGCCTGTCTGAATTGGCAACCTTCAATAGCACTTCCAACTGTTTCAAAAGTTCTATCGCATTTTGCGAGCAGTTCTCTGTCTTCAAATGTAAATTCATCAGGAAATGGTATACACTGGTCAAAATTCCGCCATATTTGCGATAGAACCCGCTGCACTAAGTTCCCCCATTTGGCAAGTAATTCGCTATTGTTCTTATTTATAAAATCCTGATAATCCCAATCTGTATCTTTAGTCTCTGGCATAACAGAGGATAGATAAAAGCGAAGAGCATCAACGCCGTACTCATCAATTAAGTCGAGCGCATCGAGAGAAATGCCTTGACTCTTTGAAAATTTTTGTCCTGCTAGATTCACATATTGGTTCGCTGGAATATCGTAAGGCAAATTTAACTGCCTTCCATCTTGCGTTTCTAAGTTTTCCATACCTAACAACTCAGATGTCCACAACACGGTATGAAAGAGAATATTGTCTTTGCCTAAAAAGTTGTATATCTTCGTTTTTGGATCGTACCAATAATTCTTCCAGCTATCTTTGTTATCCATCAACTTAGCCCACTGTACAGTAGCGGTCAAATATCCTGCGAGTGCTTCATACCATACATATATGCATTTTGATTCTTCTCCTTCAATTGGTATTGAAATTCCCCATTCCAGATCACGTGTAAATGCCCTTGCCTCAGAATTTAGAGCATATTGTTTTGAAAAGGAAAGGACTCCAGGACGCCAAATATTTTCTTTACTATCTAGATACTCAATAAGTTTTGTCCGCAATTTTGGCAGATCAAAAAAATAGTGTTCAGTTTCGCGGATAACTGGCGAACTTCCATCTACCCGACTTTTGGGATTTATAAGTTGAATTCCATCCAACATGCTGCCACAATTTTCACATTCATCGCCTCTGGCTTTTTGGTATCCGCACACGGGGCAGGTTCCCTCAACTAGACGGTCAGGTAAAAATCGGTTTTGTATCTCCGAATAAAGCATTTTTTGTCTTCCCTTAAATAAGTAGCCGTTTTCCAAAAGTCTAAGGAAGATCTTTCTGCATAGCTCTCGGTGAAGTTTAGTATCCGTATGCGTGAACAAATCATAGGAGATGTTTAGCTTAAGAAGCGTCTCTAAGAACCTCTTGTGATAACGCTCAAAAATGGTTTTGGGATGAACGCCTTCTTTCTCCGCGCGAACTGTGATCGGAGTACCATGAGTATCACTCCCGCTAACCATTAAAACCTCATTACCTTTAAGTCGGTGGTAACGCGCAAAAATATCAGCAGGTAAATATGCACCTGCGACATGACCTACATGAATTTCACCATTGGCATAAGGCCAAGCAACACAAACTAAGATACGATCTTGAGACATAATGCTCTTTCCTTTTTAGAATTGATTTATAGATGAAAGTTTTTGTAAAGAATAAAGTATTTTCGTTTTCTCAATAATAGCATAATAGAGTTTTTCTTGTATTGTTAGACAATAATATATTAAAGTATCCCGCTCCTCAATGCCAAGCTGTTCGATTCTTTTGGGTTCTTTGAGGTAAAGGAAAAGCCGATATAAAATATCAATATCAATCATATCAAGTAAAGATGGGCTAAACTTATTTACATCCAATATGTGATTTACACTTGTATCAGTTTCACTTCCCAGCCCATATTCATGCCAGATGCAAAAATCTCGTATTACGCGTAAAGTTTTTTTGCATACATAACGAAAACCATCTTGATTAATTGGGGAACGTTTGCATTCAATAACATCTGCCCTTGTTAAGTGAACATACTGTTCCATTTTCTTCAATATATCTTCATGCACTTGCTCCTGGCTGGGACTGTCAATTTTTAGGAAAGGATTTATTCCATACAATACATACGCACGCTGAAGAATCCACAGGAAATAACTACCTTGCCTATTCCATGAAAACCAGTTTCCATCCGTGAACAGCTGATCCAGATATGCCAACTGGAAATCAAGGATAATATTTCGGGATAAACAGGCCGCTGCTGCATCTGTAACTAATACAGCAGCTTCTCTAGACCAATTCCTCAATATTACGACTAAATCATGATCTACTGGATTGGATATTTTATGAATAACAGAGCCATGTAATAGTACGCCAACCAAATTCTCATGGCAAGAAGTTTTAAGAACGTTACAAAAATGCTGATATTCTCCTGATATGCTTAAATCTATTGAGTTCATAATATATCCCTTATATGGTATCGATCAATAGCTTGGAATTCTAGTAGATTAATTGGGAAATTATCTAGCTTACGTGGGAATTCTCTATAGCTAAATACAACCCCTATTGATTTGTATAAACAAGCCAAAAGTGTAGGTGGTGAGTATGTTCTTACGGAGGAATTTATGCTACTTTCAATATTCCCAATAGTGGGCTAGGACACTTCTTTATTATACAACCCTTTCCTAAATTATACCTATCCAAATTCGTTTTGCCCTTCTCAAATTTTGTTTATTCAGTGCAACTCTGATTAAGAAAAAATACTTCTTTAGCCTGAATCCTCCCCGCATCCGCCCCATTCACCGGCACACTGAACACCGAACCCCTTATCATCAAATAATCGCCTTTATTCGGCTGCCAATCTGCATCATTCCACTGCACATAAAAACGCCCGCTTGAATTTTGAAGCGTGAACACAACCTTGTACGCGGTCTCTCCGCACCGAAAGACTCTCACCGGGCTGGTTACAGTGCCGGAAACTAACAGCTGGTTGATTTCTAAAGCAGAAGTCTGTGAATGAGAAGCAGGGGAATTCATAGAAACGCTTTGGGGACTTTCTATATCAAGCCAAAGAACCGAAATACAACGACTACACTGCTGGATGCCACCAGATACCCTAACCCAATCTGGCTGATCGTATGGGCTTTCAAAACCATCCGCGCCCAGCCGGTGATCAGGGTGGCAAACACCATCACCCAACCTACGACAGGGGCGAAAACCAGCAGCACTGCCGTACACCCGGCCATCGCCGCGCTATGCACGGAAATTTTGGTAAAGCGATTGATGAGCATCCCCACCCCATTCGCCAACACCCCCGACACAATGCAAGCGGTGACGACCAGAGGCGGATCGCCAACGGCAAGAATGACCACCAACGCCACCAGGCACAGGGTCGCCACGTAATACAGGCTGTGCCGCTGTTCCCGGATAGACACATACGCATCGGAATATTTTCCCTTTCGCACCATCCACAGGATGTAAAGGGACACAGGCAGAATCACCGTGGCGAACGAGATGCCCACCCACAGGAGGACGGCAGGAACCGGCGCACCGCTTTGGTAGGTTGCCAGAGTGAGGGTCAACACTGCGACGAGAAAGGGATGGAAAATGCGGGAAATCCATTTGGCAATTTTGTATTGAACAGACGTTGTTTCCATTAGTTACTCCCAAATTGGCGGGCGACTCTGGCGTAGTCGTGAATCAAAAGCCAGTAATCCCGGTCATCTTCTACGCTATTCAAAGCAATGTGAAGGTATTTGGCTTTGTCCTGGCGGATTGCTTCCCATGAGAGATGCTGATTTTCCAACAAGGTTCCTTCGAGGCTTTGTTTGATGTCGAGAATGTGGATCACGGTCCGGTAAAGGTAGAAATTGAGGTGGATCAGCAAGTCCCACAGAGAGTCGGGTTCGTTGACCACGGAAATGGGACTGTGATCGGGTTGGAAGGTGCGAAAAAACTGGGGGATGTTGCGTAACCGGCCATAGGCGAACCATTTGTTCAGAAAAATGATCGGGGCGGAAATCTGCATGAGAAATTTATTCGGGAGGAACATGCCGATCCAGAAGAGACCGGTGATGCTCAACGTGAAATCGTGGATTTTTAGCAAGGTGGCCAACCCGCTATACGAGGGGACAAAGAAACCAAGTGTTGCCATTACGATTTTAACCAGGAAATAAATCGTGCTGGCGGTGCGGGCAACGATCAGCGTTATGTAGCGCGTGCGGGTCGGGATGGCCGTTTCTTTGCTGTAATCTTTGAGGTGTTCGAGGATGGGAATTCCGCCCAAAATCATCCCGTACACGAAAAGGGTGAGCATGAATAGCCATTCCGAAAAGTCGTGCGGGATATTGTGATCGGGAATCCGGTTGAGATGCGCGACGTGGAAAAAAAAGAGGTAACTCAACACGGCAAAGGTGCTGATAAGCATGAAGGTAGCCCAATGGCGCATTTTCGCATAATTGTTATAGGCGTTGGAAAGGGCGGAAAAGTAGATCGCCAGTGAAATAGTGACGTAGGCCAAATACCAAAAAAAGAGATGGGCACGGAGATCGGCCTGAATGGCTGCAATTTGAAAGGTCATTGCAAACGCCAGAAACAGGGTAGAAAGCCAGGAGGTCCGCACCATCGCTACCTGCGGAGATTTCTCCCACGCCCGGATTTTGACAAAGTGAAGGTTTACCAACCAGGAAATCAAAGCGACAAACGCGAAGAAGATCAAGCCGTACTGGTTCATACCAACCCCATTGCCTTCAAGAATTCAGCAGTGTCCGGTCGGGATGAAACCGAGATGGAGAGTTCGTGCCCCAACGAATAACGAAACACCCGCGTTTGCACAAGTGCGGCAAGGGTTTCCGCCTCTAGTTCCATGCTGTTGGTATAGAGGTTAGAGCGGAATAAGGGAAGTAAGTCCGTTATCGCAGTCGTGCCATCATACTTCAGCGTGGGATGTCCACAGAGAATATGTCCAATCTCGTGCAATTGAACATGAGTTCTCAGAATAGGTGGCAGGTCTTGGGCAATGAAGATGTACTCAAGGGGCTGGATGGTATCCGTGATCCAGAGTCCGAAGAGGCCTGGAGGCAGATCCCAATCGGTAAAGAGAATTTTTCGTGCTTTCAGCCTTTCAACGTGGTGGATGAAGCCCTCGGTCGTAAAAGTTCTAAAGTCGTAGCCTAATTCGTCAAGGAGCGTTGTCAGGCGGTTCTTTAAACTCATTTTCTACCTGGATTTTTGCGATATAAGTCAGGATGTCGTTGATGGCTTTGCGCGCGCGCTGATCTAGGCTACCCGCTCGCATCGTCACCTCATCAAAACTTCCGGGGGCATCCTGTTCACCAAAAAAGTAGGCTGCACTTACGCCAAAAACTTCGGCCAGGGCCTGGATCACGGTAAAGCCGGGATTCGTTGCTTTTCCATTCCGCAAGCGAGAAAGGTAAACCTTCGAAATCCCGACCTTGCGCGCGACATATGCTGCTTTCAATCCTTTTTCTTCAAATAGGGCTTCAAGTCGTTGGGCAAAGTCGAGGGGTTGGTAAGAGTCCGGCATCGGATCACACATTCCTTTATACGCATTTACACATAAGTAACAGTATACCGATTTGGAAATATTAATCTACACGCCAGTAAACTTCAGTTTATCAATTAGCCCTGGAAATAGGTCTTTGTTTATAGAATTACCTCACAATATGCACTTGCCGAGGCAAATCCCAGTTGTTGGAGGTGAAATGATGCGCCATCGCCTCATTTATCTTGCCACAGGGTCGGCTGTATTATTCTTTTGTACTGGAATTTTCAAAGTACAAATCCAGAGGGTATTTTCCTCTTACGCGGACCTAGTTTTTGCCATTCTCACTATCATTGGCATCGGGGTACCGTTCGCCGCGCTGACATTGTTTCGCGTACGTGAAAACCCGCGCGTGCTGGATCAACTCTTCGAGTTACACATCAACAAACGAAAAGCCAAAAAACGCTACGCGCGCAGGCTCGTTGGAGAGAGGCGAAAAACCGAGGTCAAGCGCGGAAGGGAAAAAAGACATCCATATTTCAGCGAAATTCACAGCAAACAGCGCGCACGCAAGTTGAACAGCTTCCCGCAAAAACGCAAGCGGGACAATTCCAACGATTTTGCATACCCCGACGATATTCGAAAAGTAATTGTCGAAAAATATTGGGAAGCGCGGCGCAAGGGCGAGGTGGAAAATCGCGACGCCTGGGCTAGACGGTACAACATTACCGGGCACACGCTCCGCAATTACGAATCGTGGTACTTGGCGGAAAAGAACGAAAACAAAAAGCCCCCATAGAAAATCATTTTCGTTCTTTTTCGCGCCCGGCCATTAACCTGTCTTCCAGTTTGAAGACAGGTTTTTTTGTTAAAAGGAGGCCGCATGATTGTCAAATTACGCATCGTTTTGTCGGAAGATGAGGTCCACGTGATTCAGGAACTGGCTGAAAAAGAATTGAGGCCCATGAAAGAGCAAATCCGCTATCTGCTCCGCCAGGAATTGCAACGCCGCCAATTGATCCCAGACGTTGAACTGCCCCTCAACCCGGTTCCCCCCACCAGAGAAAGTATAGGAGGTCCCCGGTGACACAAAAAGAAGAAGCCCCGGTTCCGTCCACCGAAGCCCTCCAACCACAAGGCAGTCCATCTACTACTCAAAGCTATTCTGACTCTACCATCTCCCCGGACGAGGCGCGCCGTGCCCAAGAAACCCTCGCGGAATACCTGCCCTCAGGCATCCGGGAAAAACTCAACCGTTTCCTGACCCGCGAACTGACCGAGTACCTCAGCGTCAACGGGAACATGCAACGGGTCTCCGGGCTAGAAAACCTCCTGCCCCCGCTCCACACGATCAACTCTGCCACCATCCTCCAAACCGAATATCCGCCCACACCCTTTGTCATTGCCGATTATCTGCCCGTCGGATTGATCTTTCTCTACGGCAAACCCAAAGTCGGGAAATCCTGGCTGGCGCTCCAAATTGCCCTCGCTGTGCTTTGTGGGAGCCGGGTCTTTGGCAAAGAAGTGCTGAAAGGCAGAGTGTTGTACCTGGCGTTGGAAGACCGGGAAAAACGCCTCAAAAAACGCATGACCCTCCAAAACTGGCCGACCGACATCGGAATTGATTTCATGTTCGCCAAACCCTTTCGCGAACAAATCGGCGCGCTGAACACCGGGGGTGGCAAACGCCTGCTGGCCTACATCGAAGCCAAAAACTACCTCCTCATCATCGTGGACACCTTTAGCCGGGCCGTTCAAGGTGATCAACTGAAAAGCAACGAAATGACCGACGCCATCGGCCCGTTGCAAGAATTCGCCCAACAAAACGACAAAGCCATCGTGCTCATTGACCACGAACCCAAAAGTGCCGGAAACGACACCGACGCCATTACCGGCTTGTATGGCAGTGTTGCCAAGTCCGGGGTCGCAGACACCTTCTGGCGGCTGTACAAAGAACGTGGCAAATACGGAGCGAAGTTAGACCTCGAAGGGCGTGACCTGGATGACCAATACAACCTGAAACTGACTTTTGATAAGGAAAGCTATTACTGGTACAGCGAGGGCAACGCCTTTGACCTCGATTTGACCGCCCGGCGCAAAGAGATTCTGGACGCGCTGGACGTGTTGGGCCGGTGTCAACTCCGCCAGATCGCCGAAGCCACCGGACAGCCTACCAGCCACACCCACACCCGTTTGCAAGACCTCACCAACGAGGGGCTGGTCAACCGCATCACGATGAAGAGCAACATTTTCTACGAATTAGCCGGTTAATCGCTTACCGAATTCACAAGGCTTACCGCAATTACAGCTGTTACAGAAGATCACCCCTTTGATTCCCGCCCTCCCCTGTAACTCCTGTAATTGTTGCAAGCCGCGTAAAAGGAAAAAGACGATGAACGAAACAGATTTGATCGCTTGGATTGAACGAGACCTAGGCCCCGGGCGCAAATACGGGCGTTGGACGGTCTTCCGGTGCCCCTTTCACGACGACCATTCCCCCTCCCTCGGCGTAACCAACGGGCACGGCGTGCGCGGTCCTTACTGGAAATGTTTCGCCGCCTCTTGTGGAAAAAACGGCGGCCCTGTCCAATGGCTGATGGCCTACTACGACTTAACCTATGACGACGCCTGCGAAAAACTTGCTGACCCCCGCCATCTCTCTCTCCGATCTCGCCCCTCTCCCCCCTCCGTTCTCGAATATCCCCCCGGCGAAAAATGGCAAACCCGCGCCTGGCAACTCATTCACCGGGCACGGAAAGCTCTCTGGGAAAGCGAAGAAACCCTCCCCTGGCCGAGTACGCATCCCGAAACGGGGGAAGTAATTTGGCAAAATGCCACCCCCCGCGATTACCTGATGGGGCGCGGCCTGTTATCTACCACCCTGCACCTCTGGCATATCGGATACATCCCCATCACCTTCGCCGATTCCCCTGCCGCCTGGGGGCTGGACGGCAAAAAAGTATGGATTTCAAAAGGTATCCTGATCCCGTGTGTCGTCGCCAATCAGGTCTGGTATCTCAAAATTCGCCTTCCCCATCCCAAACCCCACAAATACACCCAAATTCGCGGCAGTCGCCCCGCCGTCTATCTCGTACAAACCCTCGAAAACCATAAAAAAGCCGTTTTCTGCGAAGGCGAACTGGATACCTTGCTCCTCTTTCAGGAATGTGACTCCCTGGCCGCCGCTGTCTCCCTCGGCAGTGCCGGAAGCGAACTCAACGTCGCTACCTGGGGCTACCACTTCCTGAATATCGAAGAACGTTTCGTTGCTTATGACCTGGATCAATCTGGTAAAGCCGGTTCAGAAAAACTGTCCTGGCTGAACCCCCATCCCCTCTCCATCCCCAAACTTCGTCCCCACGACAAAGACCTGACCGATTTTCACTTGAGCGGTGGGGATTTGAAAAGTTGGCTGAGTACAGAAATCGAGAAAATTCCCTAATTTTTCCTCACCTGCAAGAAAAGGAGTTCGATATGAAAGGCAATCCCCATACATCCAATCCCCATCCCCTGGCTTTTGTCATTGATGCGTTGGCCGACTTGGGGCGGGCGATGCAAGAAATCCGTGAAAAACAACCGGAAGAAACGACTTTGAAAAATCCAACCAAATCTACGGAAAGGACTTCCGCAACGCAAAAAGATGAGCATTAGCAAGTCAACAGAACCATTTTTCGCACCTTAAAAGCCGAATAGAAGACGTGATTTGCACTTGCACGAGTATAATCGGGGCTTAAGATGTCAACACAAGAAGATTGGATCACAACGAGCGAAGCAGTAAAAATCAGCGGGTATCACCTGGATCACATCCGCCGACTTCTGAGAGAGGGCGAGTTGATGGGGCGAAAATGGGGATCAGCCTGGCAGGTGAGCCGCACATCATTGATGGCCTATTTGAGCAAGATTCAAACCCTGGGGGAAAAACGCGGTCCTAAATCAGAGAATTGACCCCAAATCTAAAACCCTGTATAATGTCAAGATAGGTTGACATTTCAACCGATAAATTCGGCCCGTGCCAGTGCTGCGAACACAAACACGAGCCTGACCCCAAGCCGAACGGAGCGGCAAAGGGCTACCGCCTATTGTATCAAAGGGTGGTATCTCTTACTATCTCGAAACCCTGGTTTCTGCGACCGCTTTCCGTTTGGAAGGCGGTTTTGCATTTCTGCAAATGCACATCTGCAACGGAGGCAGAAACCATGAAAATCCAATTCCTCGAAAGTTTTGATTCCACACTTTCCGACGTGGGGGCAAAAATTGCGCCCTGGTTGGCACCCCTGCCCACGGCTTATCTCATCGGACGCGCCACCTTCGACCATCTCGATTGGCCGGGATGGGTGGCTACGGTCGCGGCTATTACCGTCGAAGCTTTGGGACTGGCAACCACAACTACGGCGTTGGAATTGCGCGAATGGAACGCCCACAAGCGCAAAGTTGACCCCGAGGCTCCCGCAAACCTGGCATTGGGTCTGGTTGGCCTGTATTT
>JABWBV010000752.1 GCA_013359445.1 Anaerolineales bacterium
AAGATAAACCCGACCTCTCACAAATGCAGGTTTTTCTCGATAAAGAATATTCCGACATGAAATCGGAATTCCGGTTGATTGGCCCCCGGGATGTGGCCAAAATCTTAGGGGGGATGGGGGCATGTGGCCTGGAAACCCGATGTTGTTCAACCTTCCTGACCGAATTTAGCCCCGTTTCCATCAAAATGGCAAAAGCACAGGGGATCGCCCTCACCCCCTCGGAAATTACCGGGATGTGCGGACGCTTGCGCTGTTGTCTCATTTATGAATATGAACAATATGTCGAAGCGCGGAAAACCCTACCCAAATTAAATAAGCGCGTAATCACCCCGCTCGGAGAGGGAAAAGTGGTGAATGTGCTCCCGTTGAAACAGGCGGTCCTTGTCGACGTGCCTGAAAAAGGCCTGACGGAATTTCTCAAACATGAGATTGAACCGTGGGATGAAGTTGAAGCCTTACGCCGTAAAGCCAATAGCCCGTGCGACCGTCATGAGAACGGGGGTTGTGATTGTGGCAAGGCCAAAACAGATTCCTCAGCAACGGGAGCTGGTCGTGATGTGAATGAGGAGGTGGCTGACAAGTTCCAGGCAGATGAGAATGATCAGGGGGATTTGGACACTGAGATTGGGCTGTAAATCAAGAACTTATTGCACTATCAAAATCGGTTGGCGAGTGCTTTTTCGCCTTTATCCTATCAATTTACAAATATCATTCTAATCATCAAGTCTTTTCATTTGAAAAGCATTGGCGGGGCATATGGATTCTGCATTTAACCAAATCCAGCCCGCTTTTGGAGAATTTTATAATGGACAACAAACTGTATGTTGGGAACCTTTCCTTTGGAACGACCAACGAAGACCTTGAATTACTGTTTGCCCAAGCAGGGGCAGTGAAATCCGTCAACCTCATCAAAGATCGTGAATCTGGCCGCTCGCGTGGGTTTGCCTTTGTGGAAATGGGTTCCGAAGAAGCCGCCCAGGAAGCGATTAGCCAGTTTCATGGCATTCACTACCAGGGCCGTCAAATTACCGTCAATATTGCCCGCCCGCGCGAAGATCGTCCCCCACGTGGGGATGGTGGCGGCGGCGACCGTCCTTACCGCCGGTATGATGGTGGCGGCGGTGGTGGGGGTGGCGGGGATCGCGGTGGCCGCGGCACGGGAGGGGCTGACCGTGGCGGCGACCGTGGTGGGGAACGCCGCGGAAATCGCTTCGGCTCAAGCTATTCGGACGAAGAATCCGAAGGCCGCCGCCGGAATTGGTAATTCATTAATCAGTGTAACCACCCTGGGCAGAGATTAGCTCGAAAGAAAGGGTGAAGGGGGCTGTACAGCTCCCCTCACCCTTTCTTTCGGGGAATTTCCTCTCCAGACCAGTACGCATCATTAAAAAAGGCGTGTGTTCTATGTAGAACACACGCCTTTTTTGGGGAAAACGTGCACGTACAGTTAGGGTTTCCGAACCACGATCAAAAAGCGGTGACTTTTGACATCGATATACCCTTCTCGTTGAATTCTTTCGTGAATACGGGCCAGGGGGTCATAATATTGTTCCACGGAAAAATTTGGGATTTCCCACGGAATGGCTTTGAAATAATAGGCAATGGCCCCGACATCAAAAATGCGGGTGGTGGGGAAACATTCTTTGGCGGTTTCGATGATAAAACCGGCGGCCTGGAGGGCTTGGGTTGCGTAGTCCAGATGCCAGGGCGTGTCGTTGGGGGCGATAGGCGCTTCTAACATCCGTACCAATTCTTTGTCATTTTGTTCGCCCACCTGTTGGGTGTAAAACCGTCCGCCGGGGGCCAGGATGCGAAAGAGTTCGCGCGGGGCGTAGGATTCATGCCGGTTGGTGATCATTTCAAATTCGCCATCGGCAAAGGGTAAGTGATTGTCGTCGGTGAAGGGGAGGACTTCCACGCCCAGGGGGCCGAGGCGGGCACGGGCCAGGGGCAGGTTGGGTTCGTAGCCTTCGGTGGCGAAGGTGCGGGGGGGAAAGGGCCGTAGTCTTGAGAAAAATTCCCCGCCCCCGGTCCCCATATCAAGGAGGGATTGGGGGGGCTTTGGTCCATGCAGACGGGACAGGATCAGACTTGGATAGCTCCAATCCATTGGTGCATTGGCAATCCGATAATCCAGATATGAAAAGTCCCATCCGTAAAAGGGTTTATCCGCTTCGGCTTGTAAAAATTCGAGAAGTTGGTCCTGCATATGTCTCCTGAAGGAATAAAAACTATCTTTGTAACGTCTCAGCCAGGCTAAAGATTAGCCCGAGAAAAAAGGGAAAAGGGGGTGCCCTTCTCCCTTTTTTGGGAGAGCTTGCTCTCTAGGCCTGAGCCGTTACAAAAAACATACCCTGAAATTTGGCCGCGAGACTCGCGGGCTTCGGTCTGAAAAGAAGCCTGGAGAGTTTTTTTAGGGCGGCGAGGCGGGTGTATTGCCCCTTTTGTTGTGCGCAGAAAGGTCCTGAATTTTTCTGCGCGGGGCAACCCGCTATTTTATTTTTTCCAGAAAGCCCAACCCTTTTTGGCGGGCAGAGCGTTGTCCACCAACAGTTGGAGGTGTTTGTCTTGTCGGGCTTGCGGTTCCCATTGGGGGCGGAG